>CAYQRA010000195.1:0-9972 GCA_964419315.1 uncultured Saprospiraceae bacterium
CCAAGAAGTTGAACTCTTCGCATCCTCAGTTTTCAGAAGTAATAGCCTATTATCGTTTCGATGAAAATAACGGAACGACTTTAACAGATTTAATTGGAGCAAATACAGGAACGCTTACGAACTCTCCACAATGGATAAGTTCTGGAGCAGCTATAGGTGACGAAAGCTTTTTCACTTATGGAGGAACTTCTATTTCAACCGCACTACAAAATGATGTATTGGTTACTGCTTCAAATTTTCAAGGGTCTCCTAGTGGAGTTCATATTTATGTAATTAACGATACGATTAGAGGGACTGATTCTCCTACTGGAGTATTGGTAGACAACTCTATTTCTTTTGGCGTTTTTATGGCTGGTGGAGATTCCTCAACCTTTGCACTTAGCAAAACGGAACGTTCCCAAGCAGATTGCGCCTCGCTTAGGGTAGAAAATAGGATTAGGAAGAATAGTAGAGAACCTACATTTAGGAAATTGAATTTCATGGAAAAAAGATACTAATTGGCAATTTAATAATTTTTGAAAACCAGTTTAGGGAATCTTGCGTTTTGCTGGTATATTCTGAACCGTTAGGATTTCAAAGATAAGAAGAGAAGGTTAGAAACTAATGCCAATAGGCGGCTTTAAGGGCTTTTGAAAAAAAATCTTGATGCCCTTTGCAGAAAAGTAGGAAATGTGCATTTGAGTAGCCAAGTAATGGATATAATATTTAAGCTATCCGAAAAAATGATTTGTGGAATGTTGGAAGAAAAGGACGAATTGGTATATTTGCTCTTGCATGAAAAAAGGACGAATCATATTAAATCCTGAACGGTTCAACTTGACCATTGATCGACTTTGTCATCAATTGATTGAAGAATACGATGATTTCAAAGATGCTTGTATTATTGGAGTACAGCAAAACGGGGTGAGTTTGGCGACTCATCTGCATAAACGTCTTTGCAAAATCCTTAAGCGGAAGCAAATTGAATATGGGAAATTAGATATTACCTTTTACCGAGATGACTTTCGGATAAGAGATAAACCTTTAGAAGCAAGTACAACAGAAATTGATTTTCTCGTAGAAAATAAAAGAGTGATTCTTGTGGATGATGTACTTTATACGGGGCGGACGATCCATGCTGCCCTTACCGCCCTTCAACATTACGGCAGACCCAGTAAAGTAGAACTCCTTTGTTTAATTGATAGACGTTTTAATCGTCACCTTCCTATTTATTCCGATTATTCTGGACTTACAGTTGACGCCCTAGAAGAAGCCTACGTAAAGGTAGAATGGGAAAAGGAACACGGAGAAAACCGTGTGCTACTGTTTGCACACAAAACCGATAAAGAGCAAAATACTAAATGACGACGACTTCCCAACTCAGCACCCGGCATGTATTAGGGATCAAATACCTCACAGAAGGGGATATCCGTCTCATCTTTGAAACTGCTGAAAATTTCAAAGAAGTGATCAATCGTCCAATTAAGAAAGTCCCTTCCTTACGCGATGTGACCGTTGCCAATCTTTTCTTTGAAAATTCTACTCGTACCCGTTTATCCTTTGAATTGGCGGAAAAGAGGTTATCTGCCGATGTAGTAAATTTCTCCGCATCTTCTTCTTCCGTCAAAAAAGGAGAAACCTTATTGGATACCGTCAATAATATCTTATCCATGAAGGTAGATATGGTGGTAATGCGTCATCCTGCTCCTGGTGCTCCGGCTTATTTGGCTCGACATATAGACGCAAATATCATCAATGCTGGTGACGGAACCCACGAACATCCAACTCAAGCTTTACTCGATGCTTATTCGATGCAAGAGCAATTAGGGGATTTAAAAGGGAAGAAAATCACCATTCTAGGAGATATTTTACACTCTAGAGTTGCTTTAAGCAATATCTTTTGTTTACAAAAATTAGGAGCCAAAGTTATGGTTTGTGGTCCTCCGACCTTAATTCCGAAATATATTACTAACTTGGGTGTGCAAGTAGAATATGATCTTAGAAGAGCCTTGGAATGGTGTGATGTAGCCAATATCCTGAGAATTCAGTTGGAAAGACAAGACATCAAATTTTTCCCTTCCTTGAGAGAATATGCCTTGACTTATGGAGTTAACCGTAAGATTTTGGATAGTTTGACTAAGAAAATTGTTATAATGCACCCTGGTCCAATCAATAGAGGTGTTGAAATTACTAGTGATGTAGCAGATTCGGACCAATCCATAATCCTTCAACAAGTTGAGAATGGAGTGGCTATAAGGATGGCAGTCCTTTACCTTTTAGCAAATAAACGTTGATTTCAAGCCTAAAAAACCCATAAACGTTAGTATCTATGCTTAAAGACTTGATCTTTAGGCATTATTTGTGACCTATGATCGTTATCAATATGCTACCATTGGTTATTTTGCAAAAAAAACAGTCTTTATGAAGCCTTTTCTGTTCCTAATCCTTCTTTGTTTATCCCTTTCTTTTCCTACTGAAACCGCAGCTCAATGCAGCTCTAAGATAAGTGAGAATATCGTTGCAGGGGGTATGCAATTACTGAAAAGTAAATCTCAAATACTTGTGGTTAGAGGTAACTATACCTATGCTATGAACCTGCAAAGCAATGAAAAAGGGATCCGTGCGGAAATCTCTTCTAAAGGTGGCGTGGAATTCAACCAAGATGACGAAATCATCTTTATGGATCAAAAGCAGACTCGGAAAAGTTACCGATTTACTGAGATGGGGGAATTGAACCGTAGCGGGGCAACTCCCGTCAATACCAATGTATTACAGATGGATTTGGCCGCTATCGATTGGATGGCGAGGACAACCATTACTACCATTTATATCAAAAATAATACGAGCAATGAGATGCGGAAGTTTACGATTAATCCTAATCGTCAAGCGGAATTTAAAAGTTTAATCTCTTGTTTTGATCAAAATTTGGATAAGTCCAAAGTGAAAGATATAAAGCTGACGGGAAATGACCTAACTGCCGGATCTTCTAGTGGAGCAAGAACAAGTGGAAATGTGCCTATTTCTTCAACTAGTTCTGGAACTCGAAAAGTGGTAGACATTAATCTTCTCAACGATGAAGAGCTAAATGCCCTGAAAAAGGAATTAGTAGAGGTGAAAGTCAAAATGAGAGAAGAAATTGATGCAGAACGAGCTAAGGCAGAACAGCAAAAAAGAAATATTCAAGAAGAGGTAGCTGCGGCAAGAGAGCAGGCAAATGCAAAAAAAGCAGAATATGCCAATGAAGTATTGGAAGCACGAAAGGCTTCCCAAGTAGAAATTGAAAAATCTAAAGATGAAGTAGCTCAATCTGTCGTAGATGCTAGAGCGAATGCCTCTACAGAAATAGAAAAGATAAATTTAGACGTTGCAGAAACCAAACAAAAAGCGGCAGCTGAAATTCAAGAAACGAAGTTACAATCCGCACAGGAAGTGGCTGATGCTAGAGCTAATGCTGCACAGGAAATTGCCGCAGTGAAAGAAAAACTGGAATTGGCTAAATTGGAATATGCGGATGAAATTTCTTCTGCCCGGGAAAATTCACAAAATGAATTGATCAAAATCCGAGAAGAAACTGCTGCTCAAATTGCCGATGCTCGGAAGAAAGCCAAAGAAGAGCAAAACAAAACGGCAGAGGATGTAGTAACGACGAAGAAAAGTGCTTCTCAACAAATACTAGAAGTCAAGGAAAAAACAGCAGAAGAAATAGCACAGATCAGAGAAAATGCTGTTTTAGAAAAAGAAAAACTAGCTTTTGAGGTCGCAGAAAATAGACGAAAAGCAGCAGAGGAAAAAGCAGTGATCGCAGAAAATAATGCTTCAGAAGTCGCAGAACTTCGAGAAAATGCAGCGAAAGAAAGAGAAGCCTCCACTCTCGAAGTCGTGGAAGCAAAACAAAAAGCAGCAGAAGAAATTTCTAAAACCCAACAGCAAGTAGCTTTAGAAAAAGAAAATGCTTCTACGGAGGTCGCAGAAACTAGAAGTCAGTCTGCCGAAGAAATTGAAAAAGCAAGGTTAGAAGCAGAAAAACAAAAAGCAGAGGCAGCCACAGAAGTGAGTGAGGCTAAGGAGCGAGCCGCTCAGAGCATCGCTGATATTCAGAGTGAAGAAGCCAAAAGTGTTGCTGCTGCTCGTGAAAACGCAACGAAGGAAAAAGAAAGAGTGGCCACAGAAGTTAGTGCAGCAAAGCAAAGAGCAGTGGAAGAAATGAATAAGATTCAAGAGGAATTGAGTCAGGCTATTGCTTCGGCAAAAGCGAAGGAGGAAGAAATGAAAAGTGCCTCCGCAGCAGAAGTAGCCCGAGCAAAAGAAAAGGCAGCAGCAGAAGTCGCCAAAGCTCAACAAGAAGCGGCTACTCGTGTAAAAACGGCTGATACCAAAGCGGATGAAGCAAAGTCTCAGTATGCAGCGGATGTAGCGACCGCCCAAACTACCGCTCAAAAACGTATGGAAGAAATTCAGGAAGAAGTAGCGATAAAAATTGCAGAAGCCAAAGCGAAAGAGAAGGCTACGAATAATGCGACTTCTTCGGATGTGGCCATGTCTAAGGAAAATGCAGCCGCAGAGATTGCAAAAGTAAGTCAAGAGTCGGCCAGACAAATCGCTAAAGTAAAAGAAGAAGAAGCTAGGGCAATTCAAGAATCTTCTAATGCCATTGCAGAAGCCAAGCGGAATGCGGCGGAAAGTGTTGCCCAAACAAAGGGAGAAGAAGCAAGCGAAATTAGGTTGATCAAAGAAGAGTCGGCAGCAGAGAAACAAAAAATTGCCAATGAAGTTACGGAAGCCAAAGATCGAGCTGCGGAGGAAATTGCAGCGGTCAAAGAACAAGTAGCTCAAGAAGTTAAAGCTGCCAAAGAATTGGCATCCAAGGCTAAGGAAGAAAGCGCATTGTCTATTTTGCAAGCTCAAGAAGAAGCGGCAAATGAAATTGCTAAGGTGAAGGAAGATGCTGCTCAGGAGGTGGCCGCTACTAAAGAACAAGCCGCTGAAGCTATTGCTTTATCCAAAAATGAATCAGAAGCCAAACAGGCGGAATACCAAGCTCAAACCGAAGCGGCAGCTCAGAAATCAAAAGAGGACATTGCCGCTAGTCGAACCCAATCCGCAGAGGAAATAGCTTTGATTCAAAAGGAAACGGCAGATAAAAAATCAAAATATATGGAGGATGCCGAAGTGGCTAGGAAAAAGTCTTTAGACGAGATTAGCCAATCGAATAAAGAAGCTTCGGATGCGATCTACGAAGCCAAACAACAGGCAACAGAACAAGTGACTAAAATCAAAGAGGAAACGGCTGTAAAAATTGCAGCTAGCAAAAAAGAAGAAAGTGATGCGGAAGAAGCACTAAAGGAAATTCAGCAAAGAGTTATGGAAAAGGAGAATCGATTGAAAGAGCTAGAGGAGGCCATCAAAATGAAAGAAAAGACTTTAGAAAATAAATAATTGCAACTGCTAATCTGTTTGAATATTAGGATAAAAACGCCTTTGATGAATTGAATCAAGGCGTTTTTGTTATTTGATGCAATTGCTGCGGGCTTGACAATTTTTGCTATTATTCCCTTTTTTTGCCTTTTACAGATGTTAAAGTAATTTTAAGAAACAATTTTACTTGTCAATTGTACAATAAAGGAGGGAAATTTGCCCCTATATTAGCGGAGATTTTTGTAGCGTTTGCTTTTAGCGATAAAAATCTTTAGAAACAAACACTGTATTAAATACTAGAGGAAGTCTAATCCGTTTTTAGTTAGAAACCCTCTATTCAAAAAATAAAGACTTATGCGAATTCTATTTACTTTATTTAGTTTTTTGGTGGCTCTAAATTTGATTGCCCAAAAAGGTTATGAGATCAAAGGCCATATTGAAGGTTTTACTGAAAGTGAAATCTACTTGGGGTATCATTATGGAGATAAACAATACATCAAAGATACCACGACGGTAGAAAATGGTCAGTTTGTATTCAAGGGAGAAGAGCCTTTGGAGGGAGGAATGTATTTATTGATTTTACCCCCCAATAATGATTTGATACAAATTATTGTCAATCAAGGAGATCAGCATTTTACGGTCAAAAGTAAAATAGGAGGACTCTCGCAAAACTTAGTGGTTACGGGATCTAAAGATAATGAGCTATTCAATGGTTATACGCGATTTCTAAATAGGGAGATGCGCCCTCAAGCCGATACGCTTAATAAGCAATTGCTTAGTGCAAGAGAAGCAAAGGATGATGCGAAAGTAGAGCAATTGCAAAAGGCATTAAATAAACTAAATGAACAAGTGGTTGCTCATCAGCAAGATCTAATTAAGAAAAATCCGAAGACTTTTACCTCGGCGATCATAAAAGCAAATTTGACGATTGATGAACCCAGTTTTGAGGGAGAGGATGCGGAGTTTAAAAGGTGGCAATATACTAGACGGCATTTTTTCGATAATATAGATTTGGCAGATCCTCGATTTTTGAGAAGTCCAATTCCATTGGGAAAGGTTGACTATTATTTGAAAAAACTAACCTCACCAGAACCAGATTCTATCAATGTTACTTTAGATTATCTTTTGGCGAAAGTAGAAAAAAATGAGGAAGCTTTTAAATTCTATCTCATTCACTTTTTGAATAGTTATGCAAAATCAAAAATCATTGGGGAAGATGCTGTTTTTGTTCACCTAGCAGAAAAATATTATGGAACAGGGAAAGCACCTTGGACTCCGGAGGAGAATCTAAAGAAAATCGTGGACAAGGCGGCGAAGTTGAAACCTTTGCTAATCGGCAAAATTGCACCAGATATCACTTGTCAACTTTTCGATTTGGATGCTTCTCTGAAATTAAAAGATCACGAGAATATTCACCAACGCTTTAAAACCAATGGTCCTATTTCTTTACATGGAGTGGACTCGGAATATACCATCCTTTTTATCTGGGCGCCAGATTGTGGCCATTGTAAAAAAGCCATGCCTAAGATGATTGAATTCTATGAAGCGTATAAATCAAAAGGAGTAGAAATATACTCCATTTGTTCGAAGTTTGTAAATGGTATTCCGGAGTGCGCGGAATATATGGGCGAAAATAGAGGCATGCTTGACTGGATTAATGTGATAGATCCCTATCATAAATCAAAATATAAAACGCTCTACGATGTGGAGACCACTCCACAACTTTATATCCTCAATCGAGAGAAAGAAATTTTGTTGAAAAGAGTAGGTGCGGAGCAACTGGCAGAGACCATGGATGAGGTGATAAGAGTGGAAGGATTAAAAGCGAAGAATAAGGAAAGTCAAAACTAATAATCTTTCTACCAAAAAAGCCCTTGATTCTTTCAAGGGCTTTTTTGATTTAAAACTTAATTTGCATTTGGCATTTGACTTCACTTCGATTGGGACCTTGGATTTCTTCCAGACCGCTTCCAAAATTATCGCGGTTGCTCCAGTGCGTTCTTGCATATCTTGCTTCAATACTCAAATTGCGAATACCGGTATAACGCAAGTTTAAATAAAAACGACTCCCACGATTATAATACGCCGGAATAGAAAAGCTATACAATAGATCATTTTCATAATGATAAAAACGAACATCATAGCCATCGGTATCAAAAATCGCAATTCTGCCAGTGATGCTCAAGGGAACGCTAACAGATTTCCACATGATATCCTGATAGGCTAAAAATCCAGTCAACCGGTCATTGCTTCCCTCCTGAGTAAATCCAAAATCCAATCGACTTCGTAAGCGCAATTCTTTACTTACGGTTTGCCCAAAATGCAAACGAAGTTGTAGTTTTTGCTGGTCTACCAAAAAATTGGTCTGTGTTTCATTATTGGCCGCATTTATGCCTTTGGTTTCATTTCTCAATTCAATAAAGGATTCAAAAGTTCTCTTTTTAAAATAGGTCAAACGCAAACGATAATCGACCCCATTACTCGGAGCATCTACCTGATAGCGAAGCCACGGGTGTTCGTAAAGGTCATAATATCCAGAGAGTTTCCAACCCGGAGCCAAACGATATTCTAATCCTATGTAAAGCCCTCTTTCATTTCTCGCACCTCTCGTTTCTGATAAAGGATTCGGATTCAATGCTTGATAAGTTCTACCAAAATTTCTATACAAAAGGCTAATATCTAGATTGCGATCGAGGCCGAATAGGAGACCATTGGTCGTGGCCCAACCTCCATTGCTGCTATAGGCTGTTTCCCCAAAGAAATTATAATTTTTATAAAGGTAGGAATAGTCGGTGCTAAGATTAATTAGGTTGCCGAAGAAAAAGAACTGGTTATAAGGCTGAGGGTTATTTCGACCTTGTAAATTATTAATGTCTTCGTATAAAAAGTTGGTGGCAATATGAAATTGGTCGGTGCTATATTTTAAGCTAGCTCCTAAGGTTCTTTGCAAAATTTGATTTTCATCTTCAATCTCAGCATTGGTTCTATGGAATCCAGAGTTGAGTAAGGAGATAATGGCGATCTCCTCATCATCATTTAGGGTATCTGGTAAATTAACATTGGCATCTCTTCGTCGACTAGAACCAAATAAGGTGAGGTCCAAGTTTTTGGTCATATCTAGAGTAAGACCTACTCCTCGGAGAAAACGATTTTCATCCGCAGACCGATAAGGAACCAAGGTTCTGGAACTGCGCTTAATATTCATCACATTAGCTCCCTTGCGACTTCCGAACCCAGAATAAAGAATAAGCCCTTGACCAAAACTAGCATTGAAGTCACCAATGGCTACAGTCTTGATCACTTTATTATAATCTTTTAAATAAAAATGAGCACTGTAATAATCAAAGCCATTTTTATTGCTTCCTTTAAAAAACTCTTCTCCAGCATCTTTTTCAGCAGTAAAACCATAACTCAAGCGAGTGGAGTAACGGTGGCGAAAACGGGTATAGAATTTATTGGGATCGCCTAGATAATAATTTTCATTTTCTGCAGGATCTCGCAAATATCCTTCTCGATCTTCTATTCCGCGAGTCCATCGTAAAAACAAAGTATTTTCTCCTTGATGAAGCATCTTAAGAAGTGGAACTTTAAAATCATCCAAATTTCCACCAACACGAATGAAGGGTAAAAGTCGATAAATGGTGAGTAAAGAAAAGCTGGGAATAGCTTGTAGTTCTTGGAGCGCGATGAGTTGTCCACAATTCTTCCGATAGTTGATTAGATCATTAATCTGTAAGTCACTTAAGAGTCTCAGTTCTTCTAAATCTTCTCGTTGGGCTTTATTGATATCTAATGGTTTCACAAGGAGGTAACTGAGTTCTTCATACAAGGTGTTGAAGTCGAATTCTGTATCGGATTCTCCTCCAGAGATGTAATCTTCTATTAGGTCGGTATTGATCGTTTCTTCAAGGGTCTGACCACTGCTATCGATTTGGGCGATAAGTGCTTGGGACATCCAGCAAATTAGAAAAAAGCAGTGTAGAAGAGTGGAGGAGACCTTCATAGAAATTATTGTTTGTGCTGCAATTTAAGGAAAGGCCTTTGTTTTTTTTAGCAAAAAGAGAAGGGAAGCTCTAATTAGCAGAATTTGTTGGATAAATTTCTTTTTGGGAAGCACAAGAAAGGGGCGGAGCTAGCTAAAAAAGCAAATAATGATTTTAGAAGGCCATTTTATTTTATAATAATATTTTACTCAGTCGAAATTTTCTTGCTATATATTTTTCAATTATAAAACCTGATTTTTAAAGACTAAGAATTATTAGGAAAATTAGAGATCCAATGCCTTGTAAAGACTTGGTCCACGTACTTCAGATACTTTTCCGGGGTACATGTCTCGCATGGTCAGTCGTACAATTCGATGACGTACTAAGCGCAAGACCGGAAATCCGATAGCAGCACACATCTTTCGAACCTGGCGGTTCTTTCCTTCGGTGAGAATGAGCTCCACCCAAGAAGTAGGGATGTTTTTTCTTTCACGAATAGGAGGGATGCGCTCCGGAACCGGAGGGGCTTCGCTGAGTAAGTTGATTTTGGCGGGTAAAGTTTTATGACTTTTCTTATTGATTTTGATATTTACCC
>CAYQRA010000196.1:0-9935 GCA_964419315.1 uncultured Saprospiraceae bacterium
TTGATCAACATTAAATTGGTCTATTGGCATTCCTGCACGACCAATGGTAGGCTTACTGATAAATACACTAATAAACAGCGTAAGGCATAAGATTTTTATGGAATACTTCATTGGTATAAATTTTTTCCACAGCAATCACCAAACTTTGCTCTACTAGGTTGCCTTTAAGGGTCGTCATGGTAAAATTCTTCCAGATTTAGTTTTCCTATTTTGGGAAACTCCGTAGTTATGCTCTGGTAATCACTTTGCTTTAATAGATATTTGAATCCTAAATTGGCATATTCTTTTTGTATGAATACTATTTCGTCCGCGTAACTTCCGTCATCTTCAATTGGCAAATAAAGAAAAATTAAATACGGTTTATTTTTGAGAGACATTTCTATTTGGATGAAGGATGCCTTTTCTCCTCGGTCCAATGAGGTATTAAAGACTTCCACTTTTTCAAATTTTGACTGTTTTAGATCTTCAAAAATCTTTTCCATAATCGGCATTAAGCCAGCTTCCTTTAGCGTATTCAAATCCCCTTCGATGGCGAAGTATCCAACTTCATTTTTAAATTTTGTTTTTCTATTTTTTCCTTCATCGTAATAGATTCTAAATTGGTCAATATCCTCCGCATTGAATATAAATGCCTCTAATTTTTCTATGGTGGGTGTTGCCCCTTCTTGACCGTCTGTCACTAAATTTATTCCAGCTAATTTATTCGCACCGTATTTCTTCAAGAAACTAAATTTCAATATTTTCCGAAAAGGCATGGATTCCGACGGTTCGTAATTGTACATTATATTATTTATAAATTGGGTGTCTTGCCCTTGAATGGATAATTGCATTCCGGGTACAATATTTTCCTTTCCTTCTGGGACTCCTTCTTGTTTAAAAAGTAGATTCAGATCGCTAATTAGTCGAACCAATTGTTCATCCGGAATGGGTTTTGAAATTTCCTGGGCGAATATTTCTCGAAATTCTTTTAGCTGATTGTTCTTTACGAATTCAATTGCCTTTTCTGAGGTTGCGGTCATTTCTTTTTCCGACATCACCCATTCCTCATAATTATAGTCATTGATATTTAAACTTGGCTGGTTGCCCCTTTGTCCATTGCAAGAGAGGAGTAGCAAAGACTTAATCAGCAAGAGGTATAATGTGTTTCTTCTCATTTATAATTAGCTATGGGTATTTCAAGACTTTTCTCCTGAGCGCTTTTGGACTTTACTCCTAAAATACTGAATTATTGATAACAAAAAGAAAAGGATAAAAACAATTAACAAATAAAAAATGACCAGCGTTTCTAAACCGTAGGAAATGGGTAAATGCCGGATGAGCCATTTGCTTATCAAAACTATTGGAATCCCTGTTATAAGACAGATTAATATCCTGGATTTCCAGTTTTTCATAGTCCTCTGTTTTTTGTTGCTTGCAGCTAAAGGTCAGGTATCAAGGCGCGTTGTCGCCAAGAACTTTTTACAATAGGTATCTGCTCTCTTCTACTTTTCAATTTCGATAAACCTATTCTCCATTTCCTCCCCATTTAGCCATGCTCTTTTACAGATTTGGTTGCTACCTTCTAGTTCAAATTCACAAAATAAGGTGTCAACTACATTGGGATTTAACGCTATCAAGGTGGTTGATTGATTGCCCTCATAATAATTGGAGGCATAAACCGTAAGGATTAAATTTCCATTGGAATCTTCACTAATACGATGCATATTAGGCGAATCTAAAATTCCATTAAAAACATATTCAAATTCGTTTCCATTTTTGTAATAGACCTTTATGTTTGATTCTTCAAAATCTGGATCACTATTTATAAGATTTTCACCGGATTGATTTTTGTAGGAAATTTGCACGTCCACATCTATTAAGGTGCAGCAGTTTTTTTTGTTATCACAACTTGAAATTCCTAAAATCCATACTCCTGCAATTAGAATTAGCGCTAAATTTAGTTTTACGTTCTTCATAATTTATTTTTTTTATTAGAGGGCAATGCCCAAAGTTTTAGAGTCGCAGATTGAAACCCTGATGTGCTACTTTTCCTAAAGTGACAAAATAGTAAAAGTGAGTAGACAAAATTAGGCCTATTTACGCTTCTGCTCTAAACCATATTAGTTTTCTAAAGTAGGGAATAGTTCTGAAAAGGCAAAAACCCAAACAAAGGAATTTTGGAAGATATTGGCCATCTAGCATTTTAGATACTACAGGTATTCAGGAAAGTGATGCTCAATGATCGCCATTAATTTCTCTTTCGTAAGTGGTTTGGTGGAAAAATCACTTATTACCTCATATTGAGCAGCTTTTTCTTTGTCCCGATTCGCATTGGAAGTGGTTAGCATACAGACAATAACACCTGCTTTTATTTCGTCTTCCAATTGTTGGTATTCTTCTAAAAAATCCCAGCCAGACATACCGGGCATATTTATATCTAAAAAAACAATTTCAGGATTTGGGTATTTATCGTTGATTGGCTCAGACAGGTAATCCAGCGCTTCCCTAGCCCCTGTTGTAACGGTTATTTCTTGAGTCACGTCGGCTTGGTTGATCACTCTTTGATGAAGGAAATTATCCGCTACATAATCATCCACTAAAAGAATATTATTAAGTTTCTTTTTCATAGTATTTAATTAAAAAAATTTTGGATAAAATATTAATAAGGTGTTTGTTTTTTAATAGTAAAATAAAATTGACTGCCTTGCTCAGGAGAAGACGCCACCCAGATTTTCCCATGATGGAGTTCAACTATTTTCTTACAAAAAGCTAAACCTATTCCATGGCCCTCATATTTAGAAGGTAGGTGCAATTTTGTAAACATCTGAAAAATTTCGGTTTGCTTTTTCCCTGTAATTCCAATACCATTATCGGCTACACAAAACTCCCAAAAATCAGGTTCTTCCCGCCAAGAGAGCCTTATCAGAGGAGGATTATCTGCGCTTTGAAATTTGATGGCATTGGAGATTAAACTTTGAAATAATTGTTTTATCTCTGAACGAATAGCGTATATCATTGGCAGGTCACTGCTACAATGGATAAGCGCCTTCTTTTCGTCGATAAGTTTCCCTAAGTCTAAGGTAACTTCAGCAATCAAATGATTCAAGTCTACCCTTTGAAAGTTGGGCGACCTTCCAATTTTTGAGTACGCTAGCAAACCATCATTCATTTTCTGCATGCGAATTATGGATTCGTCAATAAACGCGAAGTAAGTACTCAAATTTTCATCCATTCTCGTTCCATATTCTTCCTTGATGATATCCACGAAACTATTCACCGTACGTATAGGCTCCTTTAAGTCATGTGAGGCAATATATGCGAAATGCTCTAATTGAGTGTTCTTATCATTTAGCTCATTAGATTGCGTTTTTATTTCTTCAATATAACGATCATTTTCACTAACAAAAAAGTAGAACTGTGCAAATATAAACATGCCTACCAATACATCATTGATAAAACGAATGACATTTGAATAAGCAAAATTCACAGGACTTAATGGCTCAAAAAAATAAAAAGAACATTCTAAAAAGATAAAAAGAAGAATTCCAAGCGCAGCGAAAAAGACTTTGCTCCGACCAATTTCATTTTCAAAAAAGATAAATGGTAATCCAATTAAGGAGAGTAAAAAGTAATGAAAATGTAAGGAAGGATCAAATACGATGGAAAAAATAACGGTCAGTACATTGGCGATCAATAAAAATGAAATTCTTGATGCTACCGTTCTATTCAAAAAATTAAGCCAAGGAGGAATAAAAGTGGCGATTACCGCAAAGATTAATAATAGAATGGAGTACCTAGGCCAATTCATAAAGGAGCTATAAAACAACACTATAAAGGCAGTAGATATACCGAAAATCGACATACTATTTGCGATCCTTATCCTTTGCACTGTTTCCTGATCTAAGCTTGAGTTAATGCCTAGATTTCGGAAATTATTTAGGGGTTTGATCATGAACTACCTTTCTTATTTTACCCTTGTCCTTTCCTAAAATAAGTTTAGCTTTTAGGAAGGATTAAACGTAGATTTTTTTTATTTGAAAAAGAGACTTTAGTTTATTTCTTCCTGCAAGGCAGGTTTAAAATTAATTTTTTAATTCATTGATTGTCAGCAATTTAAAAAGTTTTACCTTTATATTATAAAAAAAATACATAAATTCGTCTTTTTTATGTTATCACAAAACCCACAGAACAACTAATCAATTGCAAATCAGGGACTTATACACGTGCATAAGTAAATTAAGTTTTTCTTAATTCACAGATTCCATGGGATGCCCAATTATTTAATCCAGCTTTTTTATAGGAAAGAAATAATAGTACATTGATAAGTAATAATTTTAACTATATTTAGATAAGTTAATTGTCTAATATGTCAAAACAATAGTTCTAGCGAATAAGTAAAAACCAAAATACAGGGCGGTAGACCAATGATAAACTTCATTACCAAAATAATCAATACAGGAGTTCGAAAGGACCTTGAACCTGATTTGGCCAAAAGAATTCGGGTCATCAATACCATGTCTATTGTTGGAACCCTAATAGGATTGGTGGCCTTTTGCTATTCTATATCCTCTAATTGGTCTAATCACGCTATCTTAAGTATCGCTCTAATTATACCCTCGCAAATTTTGCCAATTGTTTTTAACGCTTTTCATAAATACCTTTTAGCTCGTGTTTATTTAATTCTATTTGATGATCTATATCTTGTATTTTTGATCCTCTTATTCGGACTAGAAATGCATTTCCAATATTGGTTAATTGTTATAATTGGCTTGCCACTCTTTTTTTTCAACAAAGAAATCGGATTTTTTAAATGGGTTTTGTCCTTATTCGCAATTGTATGCTGGTTATACGTGGAATGGCATTATACTTTGTTCGATCCTGTTTTTTCAATTGAAACAAGCTCTATTTATTCTGTTCGCTTAATCAATGATTTTATCACCTTTGTAACGGTATTTATAATGTGTTGTGTGTTTGTCAAGGAAAGTGAAATACAAGTAAATGAAATAGAAAATCAAGCAGCAGCACTAGCTAAAGCCAATGCCAAATTGGAGCAGTTCTCCTATATTGTTTCCCATGATTTGAAGGCGCCTTTAAGAACCATTGCATCTTATGTAGACATCATTGAAGCTGATTATGGTCAGGAATTCAATCAGGAACTAAGCGGTCTATTTTCAACCGTTAAGGCAGGGGCCAATCGAATGAATGGGCTGGTCTCTTCCATCCTTGAGTATTCTAGCGCCGGAGAGGGTTCCTATGAAAACACCTCCTTCCCTTTGACGAAACTACTCGGCGAAGTTGTGGAGTTGATTGATGTTCCAGAAAATTTTACACTCTCCTACGATAATAATCTACCAACCATACACGGGTCCTATGTACAGCTAGAACAAGTACTAGCTAATTTGATAGGCAATGCCATCAAGTATCATGATAAAGATAAGGGACTTATAGAAGTAAAGGTAAGCCCGCAAAATACTGGTTTTTTAAAAATAGAAGTAAGTGATGATGGACCGGGGATAAAGCCAAAGTATCAAAGTAAGGTTTTTGAAATGTTTGGCTCGGCCAACGAGGTAAGTCGCGTAGATAGTACGGGTATAGGCTTAGCCATTGTTAGCAAACTCGTAGAACTAAATCAAGGACAGATTGGACTTGAGAGTGAGTATGGAGCTGGAAGTAATTTTTGGTTTACTTGGCCCTTAAGTGTTGATCAACTAAAATAGTCATCATTGATGGAAAACTAACAACCTCTGGTATAAAACCAAAGGTTTGGAAAGCCTAAGTCATCTAAAATTTTTAACCATCCCTTATAGGTCCTCACCAATTCATGCGGTAATTCGCAATACTCTGAATTATATTCCTTAACCTCCACTTCCGCCCAAAGCCCTTGAATATTACCAGTTGGTTGAATTTCGAATTGATCTCCACGGACCAAAAGAATTTTGTTAGATTTGACCTCTGGTTTCACTCTTAGATTCATACCATACTCCCTTGTAAAAAAGATCCTATTCGGATCATTCATAAATTCGATCCAAGGAATATAAAGCATTCCTTTCTCTTTCAATTCTTCTTGGGAAATCCATGCAGTAAGATCTCCTTCAGAGTACATGATCTTCAAGAAACCCTCTTTTTCTGCTCGCACCACTAATCCGTTGATTTCGTATCCAATTTCAAGGTAGGCTTCTTCTGGAATGTACATTCTGGGCCCACCGTGTTCTTGATCTCTCCAAGTTATCGTACGTAAGTAATCTTCCTTTAATCCCGGTTCCATGCCAAGCGTGCCTGTGATTTTTCCATTAGGGCTATCGTAAACAGAAACATGGGCTTCATTATCATATTGTAAATCGATAACTCCTATCCCCCATTCCTTTTGTTGAGCAAACAATGAATTGATCGAGAGGAATAAAGAAAAAAGAAGTTGAACCCGCATTGGAAAAACTGTTTAATGGATAAATGAAAACGGAATGCTTATAATGTGTTAGGTCTTTGTAGATCCTACTCCATTAATTGCAAGTGATATGCCAAAAAAGTTAATAATTGGGTCTTTGCTTAGCGCACCAAGTAATTTTTGATTCGCCCTTAGAATAGAATTAAAATACTCTTTAGGGATTGTAGTTGCTTCGAATCAGGTCTATTAATTTTTCTATCTTTTTAGAAAAGGATTCTCCGGAGTATTTAATTTCTGGTGATTTTTCTTCGGGACTTACCGAGTCCGTATCAGAAAGGCAATGATAATATTTTGGGTCTTCCTCCGCTTCATCCAAAAACACAAGATCAAACGTTTCGCCATCATAGTGTACCACAAAAAAGGGACGATCAATTTCGAGTCCAAAGTGATTTAAAGTTTCTCTAAGCGTAATTTGAAGGTTTTTAGCATTTCCTCCTAAAACCCAGCAATATTCTCCTGCCAAAAACAACCATTCTCGTAAAGCCTTTGGAAATTTTTTCCCATTATGGTACAAATGCTCTAAGTCTTCAATTTCCGAAATTGAATAAGAAGTGTTCCCAGGTAAATCAGGAGGAGTCCCACTTATTTTTGGGTTGCTTTCTAATTTCTGTAGGAATTCAATTATCATTTGTCCATGTTTTACTAAACCAGCCTCTATCTATTTCCCAATCAAGATAAGGTATTCGGCAGGTATTTCAAATCCCATAAACCCATTGGTCAATCCATACAAAATAAACAAAGTCACCAAAATTCCTTTGACCAAAATAAACTTGGCTTGTTGTTCAACTGGCCAACCGAAAACTTCTTTTTTCATTTTCTGCGCATGAATGCTAGCCACATGACCAAAGAAAGAAATAATGGCCAATCCATAATAAGGAACAAAAAACAGATTGAATGGAAAGGTATTTAGTCCCGCCACTCCAAAGTAAAAATTGGTATCCAAGTCAAGTACATATCTCCCCGTCAATACCGCTCCAATATGGATCAAGAAAAAGAAGGCTAGATACAGACCCGTCCAGATTTGTAGTTTCCCATAAAAGTCATTTTGCGCTTTTCGTTTTACAAAAAACAATTTCAATCCAGAAATTATTTGGACTGCTACGGCCAATAAAAGTATGGTTTCAACAAACACATTTCGATAGCCCAATCTGAGTTGATCCATCACCGCTAGGTGCATTTCTACCCCAAAAATACTCATTGCATGATTGAACAAGTGTAGTCCAATAAATAGGCTAATCGTCAGCCCGGAGAAAAAATGAAGCTTTTTAAATTTCATGTGCTATCAATTTTTTCCTTCCTGCTAAGGTCAGTAGACCGATGGGTAAAAGAAGTATCCACTGCGGTGCAAAAATATTCATCGCCAAGCTGCTAAGGATAAAGGATACCGAAAACAAGAGGTATAATATCCCGATTAATCGAGCCACTTCTACATTACTATTTTTCTCCGGATTCATCCCATATTTCAATAAATAATAGGCCGTCAAAAACAGAGTAAAAGTTACGATATGCCAAGCGCTAAGCCATTCCGTTTTAACCTGTCCACTAAGATTACTGTCTAGCAGTGGATCGACTAAAGTCAATTGACCACCAATTAAATGGACGACTGCGGTAAAACCACTAATCGCTCCCGCAATAATCCAATAGTTATTTTTTTTCTTTGTTATTTCCATTGATCTTGATAAATTGATTGAGTTCTAATAATACTTGTTGGAGGTAATTTTTTTCTTGCTTTTTATAGCGAATCATTTCGTGATAACCGATTAGGTATTTATAGAAAAGCCCTGCTTTGAGTAGCGCATTTTCCTTGGAGTAGCCTAGCTCAATCAACAGATTACTGGTAAAGTCTATTCTCTCCAAATCAATCTGTTCCACGATCTTTGCGGTCGGCTTATCGGATTGGGCATAGCGCTTTAGGAAAAAGATAAAGTCCAGATTGGCATCCTTTTTAAAGGCCATCTCAAGGAGTGTCAAAAATCTTTTTTGTGGGGTAGCTTGCTTGTTGACTTTGGCTACGACCGTAGCCGTTTCCTGAGTTATCCAATGCTCAATTAGCGCTTGCAGGAAGTTTTTCTTGGTTTTGAAATGCCAGTAAAAACTAGATTTATTGCATTTAAGCAGCCTCGACATTTTGTCTACATTCAAACCAGTTTCTCCAGAGTCGGAGAATAATTGGTATCCTAATTTTATCCAGTCTTCTTTCGCTACAATAATCTTGGGCATATCTAAACGGGTTCGTTTAGACAAAGGTAAGTTATTTTTTTATTAAACGGGGGCGTTTAATAGATTTTTTTTTTGGTTTGCGGTGTTTCGTGAAAGGGATTTCTAGTTGTTTCTGCTGGCTTAGAAATATTAAGTGGTACTCCGACCGCAATCATAAACCACTGGTCTTAACTTCTTCCTCTTCCACAAATTTAATATGAACCCCAGAACTGATTAACTTTTTCCTTTGTTCTTCATCTAAGTATGATTCTGAATCAATAAAAATTTGCACCTGACTTTTCTCAAAAAAACTAAGTTTGGATAAATCAAGTCCTGTAATATTAGATCTCAATAATACCAATTGACTAATGTGGCCTTCAAAAGACAAGTCATTCACTTTTGAATCAATAATCATAATGCAGTGGTTACTCAATGATTTTTTAATAGAGTCTTTTAAAAACTGAAAAAAATTAAGTTTTTTATGCTTCACAAAAAATGATCTAAAAAAAGATTCAACTTTCACTAAAGAATAAAAATATAAAAATCCAAAACCTCCCCTCTTTTTCTCTATATGCAATTTAGAAATCTCACATTTTTTCAACTGCAGCATTTTTGTTTTAATTATAGCATTTTCAATTTTTATATCTTTAAGAATTACATCTTCAATAAAAACGTCGCAGTTTTTTAAAACACTAAATATCTTACCTCTCTCTTTTTTTAAAACTTTATAAACTGAGTTATTCCCTACCAGAAATCCTTGTTTTTGCATTCCTAAAAAATAAGCTTTCTCGGCATACCTAGTTCTTTTTCCAATATCCAAATAAGAAAATAAACCATTTCGAATATCCACTAAAAATATTTCAGCGCTTATAAAGAATAAAACTATAATTAAAATCACCCCCCACTTGTCTCCATGATGTACTACAGTTCCATCAAAAACACTACCTTCTTTTTTCGAAAGACTGAAAATAAATATGGCTAAAATAATAGCTATCAGATACGTAAAATAAATATGATTTTCATCTGACAAAAATTGGTACAACACACGGTAGATAATTCCAATAAATACTAAAGCACCTAGCGTACAAACAGACCAGAAGGGAGGCACTGAATTAATTGTAAAATAAAATACACCCCATGTATACAAGGCTAAAAAAAAACTATCAAGCGATAAATTGATCCACCTTGATTTAAGTACAAATTCAGCTAAAACCAAAATTGAAGGAGCAAGAAAAATTAAGAAAATCGAAACAGCAAAATACACTGGCATGTACAAATAAAAGATTTCAGACTTTTCGGAAAAGAATACAATAGA
>CAYQRA010000197.1:0-9921 GCA_964419315.1 uncultured Saprospiraceae bacterium
GCGTGGATGTATCGCTCATAAGCTTTGAGTGATACCTTGGAATCTATAATCAAATGCTTTTGAGCGGGGAGGTTGATGATAAAATCAGGCCGCTTATCTTTTCCTTCGCTATCTTTAAAACTGTTTTGGGTAACAAAGTGAATGTCTTTGGTCAACCCCGCTTTCTCTAAAAGCATTTCCAGTTGTACTTCTCCCCAATCTCCCTGCGTTTTCGAATCCCCCTTTAAAGCATCTACGAGTCGATTGGCATCATGACTGAGTTGTTGGTTGAGGCCGCGAAGATGTTCAATTTCTTTTTTGAGGGAGACTCGATCTTTGGTTTCTTCTAGAAAACGTTTTTCAATCCCATCTTCAAATTCATGGATCTTTTCTTTGAGTGGCGCCAAGACATCTTGTAATTGCTTCTGGTTTTGCAAAGTGAACTTTTGACTCTTCTCTTCAAAAAGCCGATTGGCCGTATTTTCAAACTCTATCCGAAATTGCTCCTGCAATTTTGCGACCTCTGCTTCTTGACCTGATAGTTTTTCTTCCATAAATTTCAAGCTTTGCTGATTGGCAGAATGGCTAGCGCCTAATTCTCTCAGCTCCTGCTCTTTATCCAATAGATCATCTCGGTAGAGATCTGTTTGACTTTGCAGGCTATCAAAGACTTCTTTTAAAACATACTTTTCCTGCAAATCCTCATATGGGACACTCCCATTCTGACTACTATATTTATACTTGGCAATAAACCAAGCGGCCAATGCACCAGTCAATAGCCCTGTTATCAAGAAAATAAGCTCCATAGGTGGAAGATTAGGGTATACTCAAATAAATTAAAAAATTATCGCAATAAAGTTACATAAAATATTCTTGATTTACTAAATTTAATTGTCAGTAGGGCAAAGGCACTAATAAGTAGTTCCGGTCTCGTTAATTTATGTGCTTGCCCTAAATTGTCGGACAGATCAACTAAAGGCCATTCTTGTTCAGGAGGAAAAAATATCGGTTCAGAGTCATTTTCCCTTTTCTTGATTGATCTTTTTAAAAGATTGGTTAGTTTTGCATTAATAGATTTTATGAGAATAATTATCGTTACATTATTAGTGTCTTGTTTTTGCTTTCTGAGTACCAGATCAGCATTGGTGTTTTCTTATTTTAAATATAATCAGAACTACATCATTGCTAATTTCTGTGAAAACAAAGAAGTGAAAAGATACACCTGTCACGGTAATTGTCAATTCAGTAAAATGATGAAAGCGATGGAAGAAAAAGAGCGCTCTGCTTCTGCTCCCATTATTCCTAATTTGCAATTGGAACAATTTTTTCCAAGTGTTGAAAAAAACGATTTTACACAGCCAAGTGAAATATCTATTTTAAGTTATCCAAACTTTTACTACCTCAGTTTAAGTGATCAATTACTAATCACCAGTATTTTCCAACCTCCGCGAGACCCTCCTCTTTTTAGTGTCTAAATAGCTTTATTAAAAAATGTCTAACTCATTACTAGAATCATGGAAAAGCCATGTCCTAGTAGGGATAGACCTATAAATAAACAATCATGAACAGAACACTAATGACAATAGTGTGCCTGCTTCTGTTGATTCCAATTGGGAAAGCCTGTGACGGTTGTGGATCTTCGATCTCCGGAGGTGGAGTGGGCTTGTTGACACAAGCCAACGCTCGATACTTAGGATTGAACTACCGTTACTCTCTTTTCAATATTGGTCTACTAAGCAGCAATAGTGTAAATCAAGATCAATTTTCTGATATACAACTTTTAGCACGAGTCGGACTGACCAAGCGTCTGTTAGTACAAGGTGTTTTGCCTTACCGATTTATCAATCGAACAGGACCAGAAACGCTTCCAGTAGACGAAAAAGGAATCGGAGATATTAGCTTACTAGCGAATTGGTCTTTGATCGACGAATCTACCGAAGGGGGACAAAGAATCTTTTGGTCAGCAGGAGTTGGTGTCAGTATTCCGAGTGGAAGGTATGTTGGAATCTATGATGATCGGACGCCAGATTATTTATACCCTGGTACCGGTGCTTGGGGAACGATTTTGCAAAGCAATTTTAGTCTGCATTTTGCCAATTGGGGAATTAATGCCAATGCGAGTGCTCACTTTAAACAAGAAAACAAAGCGAATTATCGTTTCGGAAATCAATGGACTCAATCCTTATTGGCCTTTTGGAAAAAAGGCTGGCCAAAATTTTCTGTTGCTCCATTTGCTGGAGTCTATTCTGAGATGCTTGGAAATGGACGACGAAATGGAGATTTAGAAGATCCTACTTCGGCAGGATATGGAGCCTTTGGCAATGTTGGAGTAGAGACCGGATTTGGAAGAATGAATCTAACCGCACAAGCAAAGATTCCAATGGTACAAAATTATTCAGCAGGAGAGGCTAGCGCACAAACGCGTTTTTCTGTTTCTCTTGTTGTCTTACTTTAAAAAAATTCAAAAAAACAATTAGATATGAAAAATTTAGGATTCTTATTTTTATTAATGGGAAGTTTAGTCATGATGTCTTGTGGTAAAGAAGATACACACATGCACGAAGACGATAAATACGATGCGACCATCGAAATTATGTCTCCAGTAGAAGGAGCAGAAGTAAGCGTTGGGGAAGAAGCACATGTTCATGTTGATTTTACTCGACCAGACAATAAGATTATTCACAATGTAAAAATAGAAGTACTCCAAGATGGCGCAGTCGTTTCAACCTTATTAGAGGAGCATACTCACCAAGAAGGAGCTTATACCTTTCATGGGGAAGGATTCACACCGGATATGCATGGAGCTTATGTTTTGAGAGCTACGACGAGCACGGATGCTGGTGATGAAGAGGTTACTCAAGAAGTTAATTTTACAGCAGTACATGATGGCCATCATGGTGGCGATTATAAAGTAAACATCGACATCGTGAAACCTGTGGCAAGTGCTTCAGTGGCGATCAACACTGCATTGGAGGTGGAAGTGATTTACACACATGAAACATCTGGCGAACTTATCCACAATGTAATGATTGACATCCTTGATGTAGATGGTAAAACGGTTGGTACACTGGTTAATGAGCATACTCATTCTGAGGCTTATACTTACACCCAAGCCGATGCTTGGACACCAACGATCGCTGGAACCTATACGCTTCGAGCAATGACTACTGATGCGAATCAAGAGAATAGGAATATGATGATGAGGGAATTTAAAGTAGAGTAAGCGATTCAATGTTTTTGAAAAATACCAACTCTACCTAAGTTTGGGAAGACTACAAAGGGCACAACTTAAAAAAGTTGTGCCCTTCCTTTTTAGTATACAATCCAACTCTTTGCCTAAGCATTCTTTCCCAATTCTACCGCTCTTTTCAATGCCGCATTAGCGCCTTCCAAAATATCAACATGCACTCGGTTTTTTAGAAAAGAAGCCAATGCCGCTTCTGTTGTTCCTCCTTTTGAAGCGACCTTTTGGATCCACTCCTCACAAGAGAAAGGAGACTTGGTTTGTAGATCTACGGCTCCCTTAAAGGTTTGTCCCACCAAAAGCTCTGACTCTGAAGTAGTAAATCCCATCGACTGGGCGGCTTCGATCATGGCTTTCATAAAATAAAAAACATAAGCAGGGCCACTACCCGAGATGGCGGTAGCCGCATCAATAGCAGATTCCTTTTCTACATAAATACTTTTTCCTGTTGTATTGACAAGGTTCTGCACCATGGCCAATTCTATTCTGGTAACTTCGTCGGAGGAGGTGAGGGCAGTCATGCCCTTACCAATCTGCGCAGGAAGATTAGGCATAGCTCGGATTACTTTTGTTAATCCCAAACCTTGCGCAATCGTATCCAGAGTCACCCCTGCCATAATCGACAAAAAGACTTGTTGCGGATCTACATGCGGACGAATGACTTCAAAAAGGCTGGCCGCGTCTTGTGGTTTTACTGCGAGAATAACGAGGTCCGCTTTTGGAATACAAGTTTCTGGAGTACCATAGACGGTACCAATATCCTTGGCCGCGAGTATCTTTGCTTTTTCCGTTGATTTCTCCAAAATCATCATGTCTTCTTTTACTGTGATATGCGATCTTAGAAAACTTTGTGCATAGGTCAGTCCCATGTTTCCACCACCAATAATTAATATTTTCATCTGTCTATTTTATTTTAAGTCAAGGTCACATGGACACTTCCTACTACTTTTTCTAGGTTCCGTGTATTTAGGTCATTTAATAGATAAAGCTTTAAGGAGAATACGGCTGACCCATAAGAATAGTTGCAAGAGTCGTCAAATCTGTAATAGATAGTACTTACTCCTTGTTGAGTCTTTGATTTAGGTTGGAATTGGTTAGAATGAAGGTGAAGATTTTTTAAACCAGCTTATAGTTTATAAAAATCTTCTACCAAGGATACAAAAAAATATTGAAATATGTTACATTTAAGAAATACCTTTCTCCTTTTACCAAACCAAAAAATGATAATGAAAATATCCAAGCTCTTTATTCTCTTTTTCTTTTTCGTATGCTTAGGAAGTAGTTGCAATTCAACTTCTGAGAATACCTCTCCTTTAAAGGCGCCAGCTAAGGCTGTAGAAGTCGTTAAGCCAGATTATGCCCTCGTGATTCACGGCGGCGCAGGAACCATTCTTCGGAGCAAAATTACGCCGAATAAAGAGCAAGCCATTCGGGAAGCACTGGATGCGGCGCTCTCTGCTGGCGAAGCTGTTTTAAAAGCAGGGGGAAGTAGTTTGGATGCGATCGAAGCGGCGATTATGGTGATGGAAGATGCCCCTCATTTTAATTCTGCTAAGGGCGCGGTATTTACCCATGAAGGAAAAAACGAATTGGATGCTTCGATCATGGATGGAGCGACGGTGAATGCCGGAGCGGTAGGTGGGGTATCTATTGTAAAAAATCCGATTCAGGCAGCTCGTGCGGTGATGGAAAATTCTCCTCATGTTTTATTGACGCATGAGGGTGCCAATACTTTTGCCAAAGAACAAGGTTTGGAAATTGTTGATCCTTCCTATTTCTTTACACAAAGTCGGTGGGATGCCTTGCAGCGGGTGAAAGCTAAAGAAAAGGCCACGGGCTATATCGATAAGCCTGCGGCCGCTAGTAAATTTGGAACAGTTGGTGCGGCGGCACTTGATAAAAATGGGAACCTCGCTGCTGGAACTTCTACTGGAGGCATGACGAATAAGCGTTGGGGACGTATTGGTGATTCTCCGATCATCGGTGCTGGTACCTATGCCAATAATAAGACCTGTGCGATTTCCTGTACGGGCCACGGAGAGTTTTTTATTCGCTATGCAGTCGCTTATGATATTTCTGCCAAAATGGAATATGGAGGAATGCCTTTCCAAGATGCTGCGGAAGAAGTAGTCCATAAAAAATTAGTAGCAGCAGGTGGCTCCGGCGGAATCATAGGAGTGGACAAAGATGGAAATGTGGCGATGCCTTTTAATACCAAAGGAATGTATCGCGGGTATTTGAAAAGCACTGGGGAGCGGGTCGTGGCGATTTATGGAGAAGGGGAGGAGTGAGGTTTAGGGGAAAGTAAAAAACGAAATCGCTTTTAGTTTAGGGGGATACTCAGGTTACCACCAATAAATGAAAAAAGAATCACATATTCAATAATAACCTATGATTGTAGTATTTTTGCCAAAACATATAATACTATAATAAAACATGAGTAAACTTAGTCAAAATACTGAATATCAAGAACTTATTGAAAGAATAGGGAATACCTACGAATCAGCCAAAACTAAAATTGCTTCAGCAGTCAATACCCAAATGCTTGTAGCCTATTGGGAGATAGGGAAGTATATTATTGAATTTGAACAAGGAGGCAAATTGAAAGCAGAGTATGGAAAGGCATTATTAGAGAATTTGTCAAAAGATTTATCACTGAAACATAGTGGGGGATTTAGTAGGAGTAATCTTAACTACATGAGATTACTGTATAATAAATATCCAATTTGTGAGACATTGTCACACAAATTGAGTTGGTCTCATTATTATGAACTATTAAAGGTTGAGGATGATTTGGCAAGAGCGTTTTATGAAAAGCAATCTATAACAGAAAACTGGACAATTCGTGAATTAAGAAGACAGAAAAAATCAGGCTTGTTTCACCGATTAGCAATAAGTAAGGATAAAGAAGAAATATTGAGACTCTCAAAAGAAGGGCAAATAGTTGAGTCGGAAGAGGATTTAATGAAAAATCCATATGTGTTTGAATTCTTAAATTTCCCAGAAAACTATCAATATACAGAAACAGATCTTGAAAAAGCAATAATTGATAATCTGCAAAAGTTTCTTTTAGAACTGGGGAAAGGATTTGCATTTATAGGAAGGCAGCAACGAATAACAAAGTTTAACTGTCAATATTCCGCATCCACTCCATACTGCAGCTAATTGGATCGTTCTCAACATGGGAATAAAAAATGCTACAAAAAACGAGTAAATAACATTTGTTGGTATTCACAAGATTGCTTTTCTAAATAAACAATGACTATAAAATGAAATACAGACAACTTGGAAAAACGGGATTTGAGATTTCCGAAATTAGCTTGGGAACTTGGCAAGTTGGAGGAAAATGGGGGAGCGGATTCAACAATGAGAATGCAGAAGATATTCTCAATCAAGCTATTGATCAGGGAGTGAATTTTATCGATACCGCCGATGTTTATGAAAACGGACTAAGTGAACAAGCCGTGGGGAGAGTAATTAGATCACGCAAAGAGAAAATTTACATTGCGACTAAATGTGGAAGACAAATTAACCCACATGTCAGTGCTGGATACCAACCAAAAGTTCTTCGGGAATATGTGGAGCAAAGCCTAAAAAATACAGGATTAGATTGTATAGATTTGATTCAATTACATTGTCCACCTACCGAGGTTTATTATCGACAAGAAATTTTTGAGGAATTTGAGAAACTTAAAGCAGAAGGAAAAATATTAAACTTAGGAGTCAGTGTAGAAAAAGTTGAAGAAGGATTAAAAGCAATTGAATATCCTAACGTAAGTACGATTCAAATAATTTTCAACATGTTTAGGCATCGCCCCGCTGAATTACTTTTTCAGGAAGCCAAAAAACGAAATGTTGGAATTATAGCAAGAGTTCCTTTGGCAAGCGGTTTGTTAACGGGCAAGTTCAGCTCAACAACTAAATTTACAGATGGAGACCACCGTCACTTTAACCGACAAGGAGAAGCATTTGATCAAGGAGAAACTTTTTCTGGTATAGACTACCCGCTTGGTCTTGAAGCTGTGGATCAATTAAAATCAATATTTCCAAATGAAATAGATCTGGTAAATATAGCCATAAAGTGGGTTTTGATGTTTAAAGAAGTGAGTTGCGTTATTCCAGGCGTATCAAAAATAAATCAATTGCATTCCAACTTAGAAAGCTTGCATATTCGCGATCTTTCAAAAGAGGAATTAACATCAGTTAAGGAAATCTATAATCAACTAATTCGTCCATCGGTTCATCATCGATGGTAAAAGAAAACTAGCTAACCAAGTAAAATATCAATAGCCTTTTACCCCCATTTATAATTATATGATTTTTGATATCGGAATCGGTTTGGGTTTTGGAAAGGGCAAGAAGAAATAATCAATTATTTATTCCCCAAGTCCGCCAATAATTCCCGGACCTTTTTTACTCCCAATAAATTATAGTTCGCCACGGTCTGTCCCAAGCCTACCTTAATACTAAAACCATGTTCTGGTAAAGCTTTAAAAGTGTCCTCATCGGTATTGTCATCTCCGATGGCCATGATGAAATCCCATGGTTTCTCATTGATCCAATGCAAGGCGGCTTTTCCTTTGTTGACCCCCGCATTTTTGATCTCTACGACCTTGTTGCCTTCTAGTACTTGTAAGTCTAAATTAGCGGTCAGATAAAGTAAAGTATCCCGAAATTCACGAATCCTTTTTTCCCCTAGCGCTTTGTCAATGTTTCGATAATGCCAGACGATGGAATAATCTTTTTCCTCAATAAAGGATCCGGGAGTACGTTCCACCATGCTTTCCAATACGGGACGAATATCGCCTTTCCAAGTGTAAGACAGACCGGTGTCCGTCGTCCAGCCTTCCCCATAATTATTCCAGACCCCATGTTCGGCAGCCATTTCGTTTTTAAACTTACCCAGCCATTGTTCCATCGTATCCCGATCTCTACCACTGATAAAAACAATTTTATTGAGCGGGTCTTTTTTTAGTTCCCATAGAATAGCAATCAATTCTTCGTCCGGTTTGGCCGCTTGAGGATCTACTTTAAAGCCCACTAAAGTACCATCATAATCCAATAAGATTAAGCGGCTTTTGGCGGCTTGATATTTCGAAAAAAGATTTTTTTTATTTTCTTTTTGCAACAGATTAGTTTGCCTACTTTGTTTATTGACTTCCATATTAATTTGTTCATTAAGAAAAGTTTCTGCCCAGCGTTTGACATTGTATTTTCGAATACTGGATTGCATTTTTTCTAGTCGTTCTTTTTGTTCTTCTGGAGACATGGTGAGCGCCTTTAAAATTGCTGCGGTCATGTCATCAATATCTTGGGGATTGATAATGAGAGCATCGGTGAGTTCGTCGGCTGCTCCAGCCATTTCACTTAAAATTAATACTCCTTTTTTATCTTCTTCTTTACTGGCTACAAATTCTTTGGCCACCAAGTTCATCCCGTCGCGTAGGGGAGTGATCATCGCAATATCAGCAGCTTTATACATCGCTGCTAAATCGAGAAAAGAAAAAGAGCGGAAAAAATATTGAATGGGCGACCAGCCAAACGTTCGGTATTCGCCATCAATGCGGCCTACCAAAGTGTCGATTTCGCTTTTCAAATCTTGATATTGATCTACATTAGATCGAGAAGGAACAACGATTAAAATCAAGGTTACTTTTCCGTGGTATTCTGGATTTTGGGCAATGAATTTTTCAAAAGCTTTGATTCGATGAGGAATCCCCTTTGTATAATCTAGTCGATCAATGGAGATGATGAGCTGGCGTCCTTTAGACTTGTATCTGCGAATCCTAGCATTGATTTCCGTCGCTCCCAAAGTACGCTCCGGATAAGCATATTTTTCATAATCAATCCCCATCGGGAAAACATCTGCATTGACCAAACGATGTCCGACCTGAAGTTTTCCAAAATTATTTTCAATTCCAGTAATTCGATAAGCCGCACTCAAAAAATGACGCATATAGCCATAAGTATGAAAGCCGATTTGGTCCGCTCCTAATAAGCCTTTGAGTATTTCTTCCCGCCAAGGAAGAATCCGGAAAATCTCATAAGAAGGGAAAGGAATATGTAAGAAAAAACCAATTGAAATATTGGGAAACGCTTTGCGGATCAAATCTGGCAATAGCATCAATTGATAATCGTGAACCCATACCCGATCTCCTTCCTTAATCTCTGCAATCACCGCCTTCGCAAATTTCTGATTAACGGTCTGATAGGCTTCCCAATAATCTGAATTATAAATGGTGTATTGGCTAAAATAATGGAAGTGTGGCCAAATGGCTTTATTACTAAAACCTTCGTAGTATTTTTCTATCTCCTCTTTACTCAAGAAAACGGGAATCAAACGCTGCTCTCCCAATGTTGCCCGAGCTTCTTCTTCCTGATTGGTTTCGATCGCTTGACCTGGCCAACCGATCCATACCTTATTCAATTTCTCATCCAAAGAGTTCAAGCCCGTAGCCAAACCTCCGGCACTAGGATAGTAGAATAAACTTCCTTCTTTCTGGCCAATAGTAACGGGTAGCCGATTGGAAATAATGATCAGCCTAGACATATTTTGGATTTTGATTTCATTAAAATGAAAAGGAACTCATGGAGTAACCGTGGTTGACTCTAGAATTCCTTTGGTTTTATTTTACAATGTATTAGTACATTGTAAAATAATTAACTTTCAATTTTGATGGTCTCTTTTTAGATTTAGA
>CAYQRA010000198.1:0-9897 GCA_964419315.1 uncultured Saprospiraceae bacterium
AATCGCCCTGTGGTAAATCTTCAAACAGATACATTCCCATAGGATTCGTAAATACGGTATCTAATGGCTGTCCTGAACCGGCATCATAAAGAATGACCATTACATTGTCTAAACCACTTTCGGAAGGATCTTGGATACCATCCCCATCAAGGTCTATCCATACATAGTTTCCTATATCTGCAGCAAGATATACTCCCGCATCATGGGTGAAGTCATCTCCGGTAGTTGGATCAAAAGAAAAGGGTGCTCCTTGTCCGGTAATTGGATCTGCTTCACTATCGTTCGCGCCATTTCCTGCGCCAGCTCCTGTAAAGGCATAATCGTTTCCTAAGAGGTTCGTCGTTGGATCAAAACCAAGAGAATAATTTCCAACTGGAATATCTCTAAAAGCATAGCTTCCATCCGCAAGGGTAAAAGTGGTATCAATAACTACTGCCGATCCGGAGCTCCAATCATAAAGGGTGACCATTACATTTTCCAAACCACTTTCAGAAGGATTTTGAATACCATCATTATCCGAATCAACCCAAACGTAATCTCCAATATCAGCAACAGGAATCAATCCTGCATCGAAAGTCAAATCATCACCAGTTGAAGCATCAAATGAGAAAGAAGTAATTATTCCATTGGCATCCGTATCCGAATCTAAAGTGTCATCACCTCCGCTATCCGTACTGGTCCATAAGTAATCTTGACTTGCCGGACTGGTACTATAATCAAAAGAGATAGAATAATCTCCTGAAGGAATATTTTCAAAAAGATAATTTCCATTACTATCGGTAAAGGCGGTATCTAAAGGACTTCCTGTGTTGGCATCATAGAGTATCACCATTACATTTTCCAGACCGGTACCGGATTCATTTTGTGTTCCATCACCATCCAAATCTACCCAAACAGTATCTCCAATATCTGAGACAGGAAGTAAACCAAAATCATGGCTAAGATCATCACCAGAGGTCGGATCAAAAACAAAAGAAGGACCTTGTCCATTAGCATCTGCTTCACTATCATTCGTACCATCGCCAGCGCCGAAAGTGGTAAAGCCGTAAGTTTCAAAACCAGAACCTGGCGTCAATTCAACAGAGACATAGTACTCCCCTGGTGGCACCTCTTCGAAAAGATATTGACCCGTTGAATCTGTTGTCGTCGTCAGGAGCAAAGTACCAGTACCGGTATCATAGAGGTAAACATTTACGGAGTCGACCGGGGTTTCTCCAAAATTTTGCAGGCCATCCCCATTTTGATCTACCCAAACATAATTTCCAATATCTGCATTGGGTACAAATCCGGCATCCCAAGAAAGGTCATCTCCACTTGCAGGGTCAAAAGCAAAAGGAGAAGTTTGGCCAGTGCTTGGATCCGCGTCACTATCGGTAGCATCCGATCCTGTATTATCATTTGTTCCGGTATAGACTACTCCTGAAGTATTGGTGGTCAGGTCAAATTCTAAGTAATAATTACCAAGAGGGATTTCTTCAAAAATATAATTACCCATAGCATCGGTGAATACCGAATCAATTGGCATTCCTGTAAAGGCATCATAAAGGTAAACCCGTACATTTTCAATACCCGGTTCTCCCCCATCTTGCTGTCCATCAGCATCGGTATCTTCCCATACAAAGTTACCGATACTAGCACAAGGTTCTTCTACGGCCACAAATGGGCAACATTCGTTGAAAGGACAATCACCTCCGTCTACAAATACTTCGTAAGTACCTGGCTCTGTAATTTCAAGAGAGTCTGTAGTTTCGCCAGAAAGGGCAACTCCATCTTTAAACCATTGATAAGAAGTGAAAGCAGCAGGAATTCCAATTTTTTTAGTTTCTCTACAAAGGAGACTGACCGGAGCGGAAGTACAGACTCCTTGTTGGTCGTCTTCTCCTTCTTCATTATTTCCGGGGGTTGAATCTAAATCACCTTCATTCATATCGCTAATTTCGGCGACATTGAAAAGTGGGCCACCAGCATCGATTTGTGCATAGATCGTTAGTCTAGCAGTATCTCCTGGGAACATGATTCCCGGAATTGTCCAGATGGTAGTTAGTGGATCATAGACTCCCGTAGGCGTTGTACTTAGGAAGGTAACTCCCGTGGACAAAGTATCTGAAACTTCTACTCCAGAAGCACCATTGGGTCCGCGGTTGATTACATAAATATCATAAGTTAATACATCACCGATATTAGCTGCCGTTGGGCTTACTTCTTTTATCAATTCAAGATCGGTACAAATCGTACCTCTCACGGTTTGTTGAAATTGTTGCTGACATCCGGTAAGGTCGGTATAGCTCAAAGTATAAACAACAGAACCTGCTGGAGCGATTACCCCGGATAAAGGATTTATGGTATCCACTACCCCTGTAGTAGGACTCCAGGAATAATTAAAATATCCGGTAGGTCCAGTGAGGTAACCTATGGAGTCCGTACAAACTGTAATTTCTCCTCCTTGCTCAATCGCCAAGCCTTTAAGAGTGATAGAAATCGTATCCACACTATTACACACTCCGCTTGGATGAGTGGTCAACAATACATATTCTAAGACTAAATCTGCTGCATTAAAATGAGAGAGATTTAGGGTCGTATTCGGATCAGTATCATCTACCATTCCTGCCGTAGAAGCTCCATTGAGGCCAAACCACTGGTAGCTAAATCCGGAACCAGAGAGGTCTTCTCCACATCCCATCACAAAACTATCAGAATTACAACCAATTTGGTCATTACCCGCATTTTTGGTTTTGATGGCATCCGCAGATAATACTGCGGGGTCGCAATTACAACCAGAGGCTACTGCAATAATTTGACAGCTTTGGCCGGGGATTACGACAAAAGGTCCGGCAGATACACTGATAGAAGATCCTGGTGGAATGTCTGTAGAAGCAATCGTCACTCCGAGCAAAACATCGCCAACGGAGTAAGTTCCACTTTGATCTGCGTCATAATAAAATTCTATGTCTACATCTTCTTCAACGGTATAAGAACCAATATTTTCGATCGTTACATTTTCTATTTCAATTGAAGTCATCCCGCAGTTGGTTGCAATAGAAAAATCTGTAAGGGCGATGGAATCTTTTACGATATTCAATTCGGGAGCAGGAAAAATAGATCCTGTTTCAGAGAGTCCATCACAGACTACTCCTTCACATATATAAGAAACAGAACGAACGGTTCGGGCATTAATAACATTTGGATCTTCACAAAGTACCTTATCAGACCTTAAGGTAGTTTGAATTTGAAAGTCGATACTTTGTGCAAAAGGTATCCCTCCATCAACTGCGACCCGTATTTCATTAAAGGATACTGACCCTGCTCCGGGATCAATGGTATTGACGACAGGAGTAGAGCTGATTTGAGAAGGATTAAAAATGATATTATCGTATTCTAAAGCGGAAGGTAGCGCAATGATGATGGTATCATTGCCATCTGTTTCGCCAAAGAAATTGACCCTTCCATTGATATCCAAATCAGCTCCTTCATTACAACCGTTGATTTTATCATCAAAAGTCATGTTTATGATGGAATTATAAGAGGGAGGGGGAACGTCCAATTCTAATTTCACTCCATTCCTTAAAATGGTCTCGACTTTTTCTCCGCAATAGGTATGACCTCTGGTTCTAAAATTCATATAATCTCCTCCGATAAAATTACAATTGGTTTTTGCCTGAAAATGGAGGCGAAAACGCTTCAGATCATCATCCGGTTGATTTTCTCCGGGCCAGCCTTGGAAGGTAGGCCAATCAAAAGCATCCACCAGCACTTCCAGATCCCAGATGTATTTTATTCCTAAGGGAGTCGTAATGACTTCTGTAGGTAAAAACAAGCTATCCGAAAAGTCCGCAGGGTAAGAAGGGGATGCGCCACAGGGATAACAAGCCCTTTGGCTTCCATCAATAATCTCAATCCCCGCAGTATACGGGACGAATAACTCAAACAAAGGTTCGTAGATTACCGCATTGTCCACATTTTTAATTTCTAGTTCATAGTCGAAAGTAGAACAGGGGGTGATGGGGGTGGGAGGCTCCAATGCAATATTTTGTTGCATCGCTGGTGCCTCAGGTATCATGTATAATTTTAGAGAATCGGTAGGACAAGTGAGTCCCCCTTGTAAAATCTGTTGTTGGCTAATCGGATATCCGGAGCAATCCCAACCAGAAATAATAATCATAGAATCCAAAGCACAGGCTTCAAAATCAACTGTCAAATCAAAATTTCGGTTTGCACTTGCGGGGATATCACCAATTTGATAAATGCCATCGACTGGTGTATAAGTCGTTGTTCCTCTTACCAAACTTACCGGAATAATTTCTCCACTCGGCGAATAAAACATTATCCAAGTATTTCTAGCGGTACTTCCATTAGTTTCGCTTAATCGAAAACTCCAATCTGCTTGCTCATCAAAAGGAAAAATAGTAGTTGCTACGGTAGTAAGCTCGATATCCGGGATGATAATTGGAAGGTTGGAATTATGAAATGAATCTACTCTGATGACCTCGTCATTTATTGCCGGAGAGCAATAATCCATTTCTGCTTCATAAAACCATTCGGGTAAGGAAGGTAAAGATTCACAAGAACCTTCAAAGCGACCTTTTATTTCAAAAGAATAACCTCCGTTTGGGGTAAAGTTATTATTACAATCATCGAAATAGGAATCCCAATCCAGTGTAAGATAGCCATTCGCTTCTGTAGCATAAGCTGTAATATCTTCAGAAGCGGTCACCCCTGGTGTGGTCTGGCTAAAAACTTTTGTAAATCGAATGTCTTCTAATAAGAGTTGATCCAAAACCAATCCGGGGGGTAATTTCAAACCTGAAACTAAAGGTTTCATAAAATTTCGAATCTCATAGGGGAACGGTTGAATTCGATAAGATCCACCTCCAATACAGAAGGTGACTTCATATTCAAATTCCGCTCCTCCACAACCATAGCTGCTATTATTACGTGGTGTTAAACTTAGGTCATATCCTACTTGCGAGTAAGTGCTTGGAATCGGGAGATTACAATTTAAACGATCTGCGCCAACAGGGTCTGGAACTCGACTGGCATACCAAACGGCATCTACCTCTAATTGCTCTACTCCACATCCGGGATTATCAAGGTTGACAAACGAACCAGAAAGTCCGATCACATCTCCATCTTCAAAAATAAAATCATTTGGAAATGTTCCACAGCCTCTTAGTAAATCTGTCGTCAAATAATAAGTCAGTAAACTATCCCCAATATTAAAGACATTTGGAGGACTACAAGTGTAAGTTAGTCCAGCACTTAAATCCTGAACTTCAAAAACGGTATTGACCCCTATCCCATGAGCTTTTGGAAAGGACAATTCAAAATAAACGTAATTGAAACTATCACTTGCAGTAGTAAGATTTACCCTACCAGATGCAGCAAAAGACAATTCATCTCCTTGCATGGCACGGTCTGCTCTGACTAAATTCAAATCTATCGTACCCCCTGGATCTTCACAACCATCATTGTCATTATCTGGCAAACCAAAGCAGGTTCTTTCAACCGTAAAATCAAGGTGAGAAATTCCATCACAAGGACCTGGACAACATCCGTCTCCTAATACTGTTGATCCTTCTTCACATAAAAAAGTAAACCGACAATTGTCGGTACAGGCTCCATTTCCAAATCGAAAACCCATTTCCATTACGGTATTGACAACCAATCCACAAGTCGCAGGTGCGCAGGTATAATCCGCTTCAAATTCGATATAAGAACCACTGCCATGGTAATCTCCAACATCGAAGCAAGCCAAGTAAGTTGGAGCAAAAGTATTATCCACACTAAGGGGTGTAAAAAAACTTGAACCCGCAGCATTATACCATCGAATGGAACTTTCGTCAAAGACAAGTGGTGCATCAATGGTAAAGTCCATACAAACTTGACCGTTAGCGGCCAATTCGCTTAAATCAGCCATGGCGTTGAGATTATAGGTCCACGTACCTGTACCGCCACTAGGAATCGTACTGGGTACATCATCAGAAGTAGACGTTCCCATATTTTCAGGATTTACGACTTGAGTCCTCCCATGGAAATCACCACACATGTCTTGCACTAATATGCTAGGTTGAGCTCCAAGAATAGAACCATTTACAACACTACAAGCTCCCGTTGGGCAACAAGTGAGGATATCATAAGTCAGGACAATGGTCACAGGGCCAGCAGTCGCATCAATAAAGGCATTTGCATCTAGATCGTAGCTGGTATAATTTTGACCTGCGGTAATACAAGAGGCTCCTGTATTAGAAGTGCTCGCATTGCTAATTCCTCCGGGAAAGGGATAGTTTTGTTCTCCCAACCCTTCTCCCCAATCTATTTTTACGGAAGTAGGATCAACAAAAGTATAGGTATTGGTGGCACTAGGTCTTAAAGTTACATTATAAGCTTTTCCTGAATCAATCGTCCAGGTAGTGACAATAGTTGCTCCATCTTCAATACAGCCATTGATGGTTCTAGTAATCCCACTATTGGATATCACAGGATCATTTTCTGCTAGCGTAATCGTCATGATTAAATTTTCATCTGGCTGACAATCCAAACCTCCACAGCCCCAATTAGCGGATACGGCAGTACTCATATCCTCACAGGCATCCACGATCACATCTTCGGTCCATTCCAATGCATCGCCTTGAGTCAATGGAAAAGAACCTGCCAAACCTGGCATCGTGGTACTATTTACCGTTACACAACCATTTCCGTCAAATGCAGGAATAGCGACCCCTTCAATTCGTTGGTTGCTCACCGTAAGATCTGCATCATAATCCATACAAACCTCAAATTCGTATAAGCGAACCGGATTCAAACCAGTTTGCTTGATATTAAAGCCACGCGAAAAAGAAGTGGCTACTTCTATATTAGTTGCCACAGTATTATTATTGAGGTCTTCTATTACGATGTAAGGGGAAGCTACGGTATTATTTAAAGGATCTGATTGAAAGCTGTCATTTCCTTCATCGGCGTAGGTCTCCGGAAACAGATATCCCAAGCCCGGTAAGCCTGCTAGGTAGGTCTGAAAATCACAATCATAAGTTAAACGAAATTGAAAAGAACCGGAAGTAATTAAAGCCGGATTCATTGGATCTGGTTGGAAAATGGTATCACTGAATGTGATGATCATTGTATTTCCTGATGTACTAAATGCGGTGGTAACTCCGGTTGGCAGAGATATATCAGAAAAGGAGCCAGCCAAATAACTTACACCACTTGGTAAAGGAATTTCTATCCTTGCATTAGATGCATTCGTGGTAGCTGTTCCATAATCTATTGTAAAGAAAGCACCTACAGGATCTTCCTCACAAAGAGCAATTGAAGAAGGAGTCGGATTTGTAGTGTTGGGAACTTGTAATCCATCCTGTGCGAAAAGTCCAACAGAAGAAAACAGCAAGCCGATGAAAGCGGTTACGTGCAACAAATATTGTTTGAAATATAATCTTCTTTTGGATTTTAATACATTGAATTTGCCCAAAATAATAGAACTACTTTTCTTCCCAGTAAAGGAAGAAATTTTGCTTGTAGACAAAGGGTAAAAGTTGGATAACATTATCGCGTGTTTATAGTAGAGTGGGTGTCGAGGTTTCTTTCAAAAAAATAAAGGGTACTATCCTATTGAGAAAATAGGGCGTGCCTTTTTAGAAGGAATTTCAATAAATTCCTTCGGTCCGATCTTGTATAAAAATGGGGTGGATAGGAAGAGTTCGAGATGAGATGGCCTAGAGAACTAAGAAAGTTTCTCCACCTTTGATTACTTCCCAGGGGATTAGCTCTGAGGAAAATATTATTATTCGTGCTAGAATCAAGAAGGCAGGCCAGTGCCTGACAAAATAGATTCCATAAAGCACCTAATTTTGTTTGGGAGGTATTAGGCATTATGTGTTTATTTGCTATTCTGTAGAAATATCTCTGGTGGGCTGGCCAGACTAAAACAATTCACTTATATGAATAAAACACATGCAAAACAAATGCCTAATGTGCATTTTTGGCTTCGAATACAATTATTTTTTTTAATCTATCTGATTATTTGTGACATTGACCTTAAACAAAAAATAAACATAAATCATTGATTACCAAATAATTAAAAAACCAAAATTTAAACTTTTTTATTTTTTGTGATGTCAATGCCGATGGCACATAACATAAGATTTAATATTATTTTTTTGATATACATTCTTTTAAAACACAAAAAGCCCGAAAGAAAAATTCTTTCGGGCTTTTTTAGGAATAGTAGTGTTCGTTTAATTCAGCGAGAAGCGAATGGTAACTCCTGCCTGCGTATTACTCATATCGAAGCTAGTCGATACATAAGGTTTGGTAAAGCGATAATCATAGAATAAGCGCACATTCAGTTGCTTATTGATATCATAATCTACGGAGGGTGCAATAGAAAGTGTTCGCGCTCCTCTCGTCCCTATCGGTTCGGTCTCAAGATCCAGAGTGTGGTTGACCGTTCGATCATCTCGATAAGAGAAATCAAATTTAAAGTTAAGGTCATGTCCTTTTTCTTTTTTCGTCTTCTTATCCTTTTTGTCAGGATCTTTGGTTTCATTCTTTTTCTTTCGACTTCCTTTGACTGGTCGTTTCTTCTTATTGCCATTTTTTCCATAGAAAAAGGCCAGGTAAACATTTTTCATTACATAATTAAATCCAATGACATACTCCGTGGCTTTCGACTCCGTCAATTGAATATTTCCTAGATTAGAAACCAAAGATAAATTTCTAGATTTCTTAAAATCAACATTCAAATCCATTCCACTCTTTGTTCTTACAGAAATACCCAATAGCGGTGTAAACTGTTCCGAAACAGTAATTGGCGGCATATTGAATCGAGAGTAAAAATTACCACTTTCTGATAGTCTTGCAGCGCCTTCTACAAAGTTGATATTATTCGTCAAAGAATTGATCGTCAAAGTCGATTTATAACCATGAGAGATTTTTACGCTTTGGAATATTTTCTTTAGTGGCTTCAATTTAGCCAAACCATTATAAGACATTTTCCAATTCAACTTGGGCAAATCGTTAAACAATGGCTCGGTGGGATCTTCATTGATGGCTATGAGATTTGGATCTTGATTGGTATAAGCCGCCAAAAAGGATTGAACAACTACCGCATTTTGCTCTCCACCAAAGCCCTCTGCATATCCCGGCTGGTCTTTGTGCACACCCGATCCCAAACGATTAGAAATAATTCTACGGTGATCTGCAAAAGTTTGGAACAAGCCATCAATATCATTTTGAAACAGCGTATTCATCGCAAAGAAAGAAGTCGTAAAAGACCTCACTCGATTTTCGGGACCATGTTCAAAAATAACCTCATTATCTCGAATAGGGTCTTTAAAGTTTAGAAGCACTCGATCATCATATCTTTGAGTAGCGGTAATGTCTACTCTAAAATCTTTGAAGGGTTCTAATTTCAAAGTACCTTGGAAGTTCCGAGAATAGTTTTGATCCACCTGTTGCGTTTGGTAAACACTAGAAGACAACCAACCGGCATTACCGGCATTTTGCAGCCAATCATTATCACTTCCTGGAACAATGTCCGGTTGTATACCTCCCACAAAATCCCATCCCGGGGAAGTAAAACCTCGTGTTTGTCCCAAGAGTCGAGTATCGAGCAAATATCCCGGCACAATGGTTCCATAATCCTCGGTATAATCCAAGGATAATTTCCGGATCACCATCAAAGGTCGAATCAAGATACGTTCCATCTGAGTCGGTTGCCGATCCTTTTTCTTTTTCTCCTTGGCTTTCTTGTCCGCCGCTTTTTGTGCATCAGAAGCTTTGTCTTTGCCTTTATTGGTATTCCCCTTCCCTCCTTTCGTTTTATCTGCTGCCTTTTCGTCTTTTTTCGCTTTTTCTGCCTCGCGCTTCGCCTTGCCTTTTGATCTCTTGTCTTCGCCTTTGCCT
>CAYQRA010000199.1:0-9887 GCA_964419315.1 uncultured Saprospiraceae bacterium
CTGTTGAAAATTGAGACACTACCTGTTCCAATATTCCAATCTTCCGTTGGGAGTAAATTTCCAGATATTTCTTCCTCCATTTCAACACTTAACAAAGACTCAATCGTTGGCTCATTGCCATCCACCATTTCCATTCTTACGCCCCACATATCTTGTGCAACTCCAGCAATCGTTGCACTATTTAAAAAAGTTCTAAGTCTTTGATAGTTTGCTCCTACTCTATTCTTAAGGTCAGTTATTCCCATTACCTTTTCTCCTGTTTCTCCATCATAAATTCCACCAATACTTGTGGTTCCTGTATAACCACTACCATGAACATAACCAACCATCATATACCATTTGTCTATTTGAGGGAGGTCAGTCGAGAAGAAGTAAGCTCCAGTACTTGGAGCACCTGCCAAGGTAAGGGACGGTGTAGTGGTGGAACTACCATTTCCTGCACCAAAATAACACCTACCATTCGTAACGTTACCACGCTTTCGAATCCACTGTACAAATCGATAGGTTTTAGTGTGATCGATTTTGGTAAATCGGGTATAAAAACCTCCATCGGTGCCACTAGAGCCATCATCTTGCGCGGTCCAAATTATAGAAGTTTCTCCATGTGGACTAACATCCATTATTCTGTTATTTTCAGCATCTGAACTCATTTGAGTGAAAGTACCTACACTACCAACACCTTCCGTCCACTCTTTAGTGTTCAACAAATTTCCTGATCGAGGAGAATCATCAGTTACTTCAATCAAAGTATTGAGAGATGGTTCATTACCAGTAACAACCTCTACTCTTGGTGCATAAAAGTCCTGAGACTGATTATCCGCAGCACTATTGAAGAAAGGAAATATAGCAGAAATAGTAGCCGTTGGTTGCCATTTAAAATCCGTTATTCCAAATACCTTATTACCATTTACATCATAGACTCCACCATAGTTATCTGTTCCTGTATGACTTGCTTTATGGATATACCCCACCATTAAGTACCAGTCGCCAATAGATAGTAAGTCGCCAGCCCAAAATTGAGTACCTCCACCAGAGGTACCTGTTAATCTATAGGTGCTATTTCCACCATAGGCCCGAAAATAGGTCGCTCCTGAATTAGAGTCATTTCGCCTTACCCATATAGAATAACGATAAGTCTTATCAGGGTCAATATTAAGGGTTTTGCTGAAACCACCATTTGCGGCACCTTCTCCAGGAACAGACAAACAGTTCCAGGCTATGACTGGAGTTCCTTCTGGTCCAAGTGTCTCCGCACGACTATTGGCCGCAGTAGAACCATATTGTGACCATCCAGGAAGAGTTCCTGAGCCTTCTTCCCACTCTTCAATGGGTAGTAAATTATTTGAGGTTTGGCCAAACAATACGCCGACCGTCAAAAAGCAGAGCAGAAGTAAATTATACTTTTTCATGGTTTGAAATTTATAGATTAAAATCTTATTTTCTTTAAATTGGTTTTTTCAAAAATATTAATGAATTCCTTAGTTGACTAAATAGCCTTGGAAGGATCTTGTGTTTTGTAATACTGCAAATTGAGAATTGATGATGTCGCTTATTTTAGAATCAAACTGACAAACATCCGTACTCACGTCTCTGTAAATGGATTCGATTCGCATCCCATCAAATGGGTGATCTATATCGTCATAAAAAGTCATATCAATATCAGCCGAAGCTTTTTGTACGATGGAGCCCTCCTCTAAAAACTCTAACTTGATAGTCGTTTTATTTTCCTGTGGTGCTTTAAACTCTATAGCCTTTGCTCCATTTCCTAGGTCTAACACCGCACCATTCAAACTCAAATAATCCATCACTTGCTCTATCCCCGAAGGGTTTGAAAAAATCTGAGCTGGACTCAAACCATTTCCTTTTTCTAGATGAATAATCTGACTGGCATTATCAATCGTCACTAGGTAATCTTCTGTAAATAGGATTTCATAATCTCCAGAAACCAAGTGCCACACTTCTTCCTGTTTGATCACATCGTATTCCATATTCTCCAAGATTTGCTCTTCCGTAAAGTTGGCGTATTGAGTATTGGTCATATTAAAAGACAAGCAATCATGAGAGAGAAAATCACTCATCACTTCATGGTATTTTTTGATCACCTCTTCTTGTGCTTGCAATGGATTGCCCATTCCCAAGAACAAAAGAGCCATCAAACTCATTCCGATTTTTTTCATATTTCTCATGGATTTAATCAATTAAGGTGTATAAGGATTTGGTTTGGTCACAGTTCTTCCTTCTTGGATCGTTACAATTCCTTTTTCCGTTTCTCTTTTTATTCTTACCAGTAGACCTTCATCATCGTACTCATAAAATAATGCGTAGTTGTTCTCATCTAATTCGGCCATCAATCGGGCAGAATAAGAATCATAAACATAGGATTTGGCATTACAAATATTTGGATGAATTCTTAGATCATCAAAATACACTGGAGTATTTCCATTATTGGAGTACCGAACAGAAATTCTATCTATGTCAAATTGACCAAGTGAATTGGCAATGAATATTTTGCCACTTATTCTTTGCCAACCTTCAATCACCGGCCCTTCTGGTTCTAAAACAAGCGTTTGTAAACTATAATCAGCATTGCCAACTACGACTCTAATTGATGCATCAATATCATCACTATTGCTAGCAAGACTAGAATTAGAGGCCACCCAAGCACTTACTAAATAATCTTTATCAAACTCAGGAGTAAACGTTGGCAAACAACCTGCACAAGTCGGCACATATACGCCATCTAGTCGTGGACCATCACTGGTATAAATCTGAGTAGGTTCATGGCTATTACAGGAGGAACATTCAACTGCTACTGTTATGGATTCGACACCGATTGGCGCTTGTCCAAATACGGTTATTTCTTCACTCGCAATACTTATATCACAACCATTAGAAAGCGCATATAAGTTTACGGTATAAATTCCTTCATTAGCAAAAGTATAAGTGAAGTTTTGTGCGCTACTTTGAAACTGTCCGTTGATGTACCATTGATAAGAGGTGGCTCCCGTGGAAGTGTTATTAAAAGTAATTAGGGTATCTGCACAAACCGGAGATGGATTATAAGTAAAAGAAGCTTGATTATTACAGTAGGTCCCACAATCATCTGAACAATTGATCACTAAGTCATGAACATCCAAAGTAATTCCTGCTTCTTTATTGACATCAGCGACAACCAATGAAGTGTTATAAACGTCTTGTGGATAATCAATTTCCAAAGTCATACCCAAGCTTTGTGTAGGACAATTGGCATTTAGATCACCATTGGCATCCAACTTGATCAAGTATAAATCTCGATCCGTAGAACCTGCTTCTATATTGTATCCTGGCAGAAGGTAACCACCATCAGAAGCTCGAAGCAAATCCAAAGGTTTATCCTCATTAGACAAATTGATTCTTTCATCTAGATTAGTTCCCTCGCAAAACAACAATCCATCATAATCTGAAGTAGCATTGGTTTTATTATAAAAACCACTAAATACTGGTTGATTGGCATTTCGTTCTACGACACCGATAAATCTATTGAATTGCCCATTGGTGGCTTCATATCCTCGAGCATGGATTTTATTTCCATTAGCATCAATTCTCAAATCAAGTGCATTGGCACTGGTAGCATTAAATCCAGTTGTCACTGCAGCAAAACCTGCAATCGCAAAACTACCATTGGTCAGCTCCACCATTCGGCTACTTCCATTATCGATATTGCTTCCTGTTCCAAAACCTTTTTCCCAAATAATATTTCCACTGGCATCAATCTTGACTATGCCAATATCATGTAGGGAATTATAAGTCCCAAATTCTCCTCTAAAAGTAGTTGAGAAAACATAATTATTAGCCGTACTAGAGGTTTCAAGAATATCTGAAACAGCATCATTTTGATTTCCTGTAGTATAAGGGAATCCATAGGTTTTACTCCAGTCAAGCGAAAAGTCTTGATTGATCTTGATGATGTAATCATCATTAACATCATTCGTATTCGCATCATGTTTTCTAGCTCCAATAATGTAGCCACTACCTGTCGTTTGTACACAATGAGTACCAAATGTATTTGACGTCAATGATAAGAGCGAACCTTCAAAACTATTTTCTCTTATTTTATTTCCATTGATATCTACTTCAAGAACAAAAAGATCTCTTCTTCCTGAGGTAACTTTAGTGGTGGACCCTGTTACTACATAAAATCCACGTGCATTGCGAATAATCGAACTTGCGCCTTCATCCGTTCCTGCTCCTCCATACAGCTTAATCCATATTGGTTCTCCATCTGCATCTAGCCTTGCAACAAAAGCTTCATCTTCCAAATCTGGAGCAGCCCCAGGATCAGAAACATGTGTTCCGACTGCCATATATCCACCACTTGGAACCGCCACAATATCACTGTAACCTTCATCGAAGTCTGTTCCACAAACTCTTTTGTAAGTCAATGGAGATGCATTCGCATTCGCTTGCTCAGTCGCATCTGTATCTGCTCCAATTCCAGCGGCTTCGCCTTCGGTGCTAGCAGCAAGGCCTGCGTCATCTGTAATTCCTTCATTCGAAAGCGTTGATTTATTTTGCACCTCATTATTCGCCGATTCTATTGGCGGTGGATTTGAGCCAGGCTTAGCGCAAGGGGTCAAAGAAGTATTGGAGAAAAAATAGCTATTGGCTGGCACCTCTAAGGAATGCTTACCAGTGTGTGCATAATCGGTATTAAGATCTGCAATAGACATTGGTGTTGCGGAAGTAGCCGTAAGACTTGTAGGTCCTTTGTATAATTCGAAGTGCTTGCGATAATCAAAGTCATCACAATCTTCTTCGAAGACATATTCTTCAAAACCTTCCGTGTAGAGTTCTGCATAAGTAGAGTTACTCGCTACGATGGTCGGCAATGAATTTTTGTAGCCAAAATGAGCAGCTGTTGGAATACACAAGGCATTGAAAGATTCCAGGGCATTTCCATTTCTATCGTACTTGGTGATTTCTTCCCCAATAATCCAATTTTCTAAATTACAAACCCATCTTCCCAGGCTAGAATTATATTCCCAGCCACTGAAATAGTTTTGCATAACGCCATCATAGGTTCCGTAAATACCTCCATTCTCGTTAGAAGACAAGGCGGTAAATTGACCATTATTGCCTCTCAACTGTTTTGGAGAGAAAGTCTGGAATGGTCGCCATTGACCAAGACCTCCTTCCACGTAAGGATTATTGACTCCTTTGAGAGGAATGCGAATTACTGGATCTTGAACGGTTTCGCATTCTATAGGGAAGTCTGATTTATAAGTTGAAGCACTCGCAGCGATTACGCCCTGCGTAACTCCTGAGGATGGAATCTGATTTGGATTCCCAGCTAATGGATCTATTAATGTTTGTGTTTCGAGTACAGAACCACCAAGCATATTCCGGTTTCCTGACCGGATAACTTTTAGGCTTACTGGATCGGTTGCCGTATAAGTATCTCCATTTCTGTCCATCAAAGTAAACTGAGAGGCAGTCACCGATTTGGTTGCATAAACTCGATCTGGCTGAATCACATCATTGATGGTTACCATCAATTCATCTCCAGCGCGGATCGCACCTTGGGCTTCACCATTACTTACCTTACCATCAGGAATCGACACTCCTTCTATAGTCGTATTCAGATTATCACTGGCATGTCCCATGTAAGGATAAGCCCAATAAGCAGGTGTCGTGAAAGAGTAAATCGGATCGTCATGCTCATTATACGTTTTATTGATTAGAACATTTCCGGTATTCGCATCATAAGCAACATTTTCTGTAGCAATCTTAGATCCGTCTTGGATAACTTCCACAGTATTCAAGACTCCATTTCTATGGATGACCTTAGTTGTTACCGCAGAAGACAATCCGGTTTCTTCTTTATTAGAGTTCGGGAAAAGAGTAGGCACGATCACTGGGAAAATGAAAGCCATAAAGAAGTCTCCTGATATCTTAGTCCCTGTTCCTTCTGTTACATTTCGTTCTTTAAAAGTTTCTTGCCATAAATCAAATTCAACTCCAAGTTCTTTTTGAATAACAGATCCATCTTTCTCCACCATTTTGACCGTATTGTCTAATCTTTTGGTTTCGCCAGAGCCGTCTTCTAATTGATAATTATAGGTCGTCCGTGATAAGAGTTGTTCGTTTTTATCAAAAGTGCTGGTTCGTTTTTGTTTACCATGCATGTCATTCAACTCAATCGTATAACCTTGAGACAAAGAAACCAATTCTTTATTTTCTACTTTCAAGAATTTGAGAATAGGATTTGTTTTGAATCTTCTCGGTAAAACTTGAGAAGTAGTTACCCTAGTTGGAAATTCCTTAGCGGTATAAAACTCATATTCTGAATGACCACTTTGCGTTCTGATTAAGTTTGGATTATCATTGGCAATATTGATCATCTTTACCTTTTGATAGCCAACAGAAGCGGCAGGGAAAAGAGATTCTCCAAATGGAGCTTCACTATAAAACATATTTTTGGGTCCCAACAAATATTTCTCTTCGTAAGGCAAAGGTTGTTTCATCAAGTTTTCTTCTCCTCCAATTGCTGGCTCATAAGAGGCTACCCCACTGGAGATCGTTTCCATGTTACCCGCAATTTCTTTCTCCATTGTATATTCGTAGCGTTGTCCGTAAACAGACTCTCCACCTGCGCCATCAAAAGTCCAGTTATCAGAAATGGTAATGGATTGGACTCTAGAATTTCCGCCCAACTTCTTAAAATCAGGATTAGCTAAACGAATCCAAGAAGCTTTATTATTCGTTACGATGGACTTGGCCCATCCTTTTTTCTGTGCTACAAATTCAAACCCTTTAAATAGTTTTCGAATTTCTTTTCCAGCATTAAAGATGGATTTGAAAAATGCAATACCCGGATTATTGGTATTCATATGGGGTTGAATGATTTCGGGCAACTCTAATCGTAAAACTTGGAATCCAGCAAAAGCGATAGGGTGTACAATTTTATTTTTTGAATCTCTCAAATATTTCACGGGAATTAAAACTCGCGTATTGGATATCGCAATAACATCTAATGCCGGATCTATTTTGAAGTATCCTTTTATTCGCTCAATTTTCCCAGCATTCATATTGACTTTCATATCAAAATAAATATCTCCAACATCTTCAAAATAGCGCTTCTTCAATTCAGCAGTATTGGCGGTATTGACTGCAAATGGCAGATCAACCGCTAAGTATTTATTTGAATTACCTGGACTGTTATAGATATCCGGGGTAATCCCACTTCCATTGGCATTATTGGTAAAACCTACCACTTCCATCATTTGTCCCGCCCTTTTATTTTGGACATAGGCATAATCATCAGGTTCATAATTTACAGCAATACTTGCCCCTGTTGGTAAAGTAATCCCATTCAAACTCCAAGCTCCTGCATTAGCGGTCGCTTGTTCATCAGGACCTTGGATAACATAAGGGTATTCCTGAATATGTGGATAAGAAGATGGGTTCACTTGAGGTAAGCCCCAGCGGTTGTATAAGCCCATGTTGTAATTTGGCCCCGCTTTATAAGCAAATTTATATGGACTCAATGCGCCTCTTTCACTATTCTGATAGGTAAAGTGGATGGATTTCAAAGTCAACTTACCATTAGCGGTATTTACTTGATTCGAAACGCCTTTACACAAAGAGTAATCATAAGTAAAATGAACGGTTTTGAGAGGTACCGGATTCGTTGGATTATTAGCCAATTCTGATTTCGTTAGAATCTGAATACTATCTAATTGAAGAACGGTTTCGCTATTTTGTTTTCCTCCATCAATACCAGCTACCCCTAATCCATCTTGTCGAGGAGAGGTAAAAAACTGAGCAACTTTAGTTCTAGATTCAATAGAGTGTACATACCACAATTCTTTCTCCCCATATACAAAACTTGCTTTATTGTCATTGCTAGTTGAATTATATCCTTTATGAAATTGAGCACTTCGAACTCCAGTTGGAATTCTCCATTTAAATTCTGAGTCATGCAAATGATAATTAAGTTTTACCGCAGTTCCCAAATCATCATCTGTTACCCCATCTCCTGTTTTATCTACATAATCAGCAGACAGCATATTAGTCAATAAAAAGGAGTGTGCGTAAGCAGGCATATCATTAGACTCATAATACTGTTCTCGACCCGCACTATTGTTGGTAGTCGCGTCTGAAGAATTATATTGAACTAAGCCATAATCTGAGTCCCCTTGAGTTTCACTCCCAGTAGCAGTCACATTGAAAGAAGCATCATGCTGTCGAAGATTTTTAACAGGTAGACCATAGACATATCGGGAACCATCACTCTGTACTACTGAAAATTCAGACAAGTGATGAGCAGGTGCATTCGGCCCTACTCGGTTTTGTGATACAACCCCTGTATTACCACAGTTGCCATAAACATAACCACTATTTGGATTTGGATATTTTTTAATTGTTTTATCTACTCCCATCAAAGAAGCTTCCGCTCCAGTGAGGAATTTCACGGTATTATTGGTCACCGCATCTTGGTTGTTTTTAAGGTCTCCAGTCATTTGGTAATTACCACCGTCGTTCCCCAACCATTTTGAATTAGGAATTAGCTCACTTCCTGATTTTTTATGACTCAAGTATAAAGCTTCTTCTCCTCCAAAATTACTGTAAACGTCATTGGCAAATTTAGAATTGTCATTGGCAAATTTGAAATAGAAGTTTTTATAACCGGGAGTACCTTCTCTAAATTTTAAATTATTGGACAGTTGACTTTGTGGATCATCCCAAGCTCCTCTAACGGAATTTGAATTGGAAATAAAAACATCACCACCACCGTGAACCGCATTTCCTCCTCCAAACTCTGCTCCGATATTTCCAGATACACTCGTATTGATTTCTTTTCCTGGTCTAAACAAACCAACATCATTTCTTACCGCTCTAAAAGCGCCACCAATTCCTTGTCCTGCCACAGAAAAGACATCATAAGTTCCATAGATCAATGGAAGGTTAGGAGTATTTTCTTTGATTTGTCCAGCAACTTCAGCGTTATAATCGAGCAATGCCTGATCATTATCTTGGCCTTCTTCAAGGTGAAGGTAACCGTAAGACACTTGCGTCTCTGTATTATAAGTCAAGTATTGTCTGGCCCAGAATCCACCAATTTTAAAGTTGGGGTGCCCTCCAAAAATTTCTCCACCACCTTTTCCAGAGAAAGAAATAGACTCGTTGGAGATTGGAAGACTAGAAGTTGGAGTATAACTAAATGGTCCAAAGTTGTGAGTAATAGAACCCGCTCCCATGTAAGAAGCCATTCCAGAAAGGAAAGGATCTTTGATGGGAAGTGGTGTTTGGAAAGTAAGACTTTTCAAACCCTGTCGGCTATTCAAGCCAGCTCCCAAAGTCGCTCCTGATTTGAATTGGTCATCATCAATAGAACCCAAACCAACCGAAGCATTCATATTCAAACCATTCTGGGAAGAAGAAGACAAACCAAGATTGGTATTCAATGCCGTATTGGCACTTCCTATTTTTACAATTGGATTAAAAGACAAACTAGTGGTAAAATCAAATCCTCTTTTGGTATTATAACTTAAAGCGCCTCCTACACCAATAGACAATTTTCCACCGCTCCAACCAAACAACTCCGCATTGACTGCCCCGTCGATTCCGACGGTCATATCTTGAGCCATAGAGGTTTTCTTGGTAACACCTTCTCCAGCAAAATCATCCGGAATTCCTCTTAAGCTTCGAGAAATAGATCCAGGGTTGAGAGACCAACCGAGTCCCACCCAACTTGCTTCATCATCCATTCTTGGATTAGAGTTGTAGCTGATATTGATTGGGAATCCATCGACATCGGCCAATGGTAGATTGTACATAAAATCCCCAGAAAACATATCAACCATATCCGTCACACCTGCTTGTTAGATTCAAATCCATCGATTGTA
>CAYQRA010000200.1:0-9847 GCA_964419315.1 uncultured Saprospiraceae bacterium
TCCTCCCTGCAAGAAGAAGTGAAAATCGTACAAACGCGGGTTGAAAAAATTGGGAAGTCTTTGGCCCTTCCAGCAGAATTGGCACCCGTTCAAGAAATCCAGCGACTGGTAACGATCTTTCGAGAGCTGCGCAGTGGACGCACCGAAGATGGCCGTACCAAATTGAAATCACCGAGTAGTACTTTGAGTACTGCAGAAGCTATATCGGTAATCAATAGCGGACAAGCATTGGCTGCCCATTTTGGAGATGGAAAATTGAATGCGGAAGATTTGGCCGCGGGAATCACCGGAGCAATTGTCAAAGACCCCGTACAAGACAAAACCATTTGGCAAGAATACCTAGAGACGATCGTCAAAGAACGAAAAGAATGGAAAGATCTTTATCGGGCTTGTAAAGAAATGATTGAATAATGATCTCGTACGTCTTTAAAATCACTTCCTATTTCTCGAACTCAAAAGGGAATTCACAAAATTAGAATAAATGAGTATCCACGTATACGGTATCCGACACCACGGCTCCGGTTCGGCCAAAAGTATGTTGCAGGCAATGCGGCAACTCGAACCGGATATGGTACTTATCGAAGGGCCACCGGATGCAGATAAATTGATCACACATGTTGCGAATGAAAAATTAAAACCACCCGTTGCCTTACTGATTTACAATCCAAAAAACTTACAAGAAGCCTCCTATTATCCTTTTGCTAGTTTTTCTCCTGAATGGCAAGCGATGAGTTTTGCACTGAAGAAAAACATCCCTGTTGCTTTTATGGATTTACCCAGAACTTTGGAGTTTACCCTTAATCGGGAAGCGCAAGAAAATACGCAGTTTAGTATTTTGCCTAAGCCAGAAGAGGAGACCTTGGAAGCAAGAGTATTGACGAGAGAACAAAAAAAAATAGCTAAAGATCCTTTTGGTTACTTCGCCAAATTAGCTGGCTACACAGATAGCGAACGATGGTGGGAAGTCATGTTTGAATCGACTGAAAATCCAGAAAGTATTTTTCCTGCCATTCTAGAAATGATCGATGTGCTGCGGCAAGAATCAGAAATAGAACCGCCGATCGATGAACAAAGACGCGAAGCTTACATGCGCGAAACGATTCGGAAAGCGATTAAAAATGGCTATCAAAAAATCGCTGTGATCTGCGGAGCTTGGCACAGTCCAGCGCTACAATATCTCGATCGTTATAAGGCGAGTAAAGACAAAGCTGTTTTGCGAGGAATAAAAAAAACGAGTACCAAAGCAACTTGGGTTCCTTGGACTTATGAACAGTTGTCGATGCAGAGTGGCTACGGTGCAGGAGTCATCTCTCCAGCTTGGTATCAACTCCTTTTTCATCAGCAAAAAAATGTAGTCATTCGTTGGATGACTAAGGTGGCTCGTTTGTTTAGAAAAGAGGACTTAGACAGTTCTTCGGCGCATATTATCGAAGCGGTTCGCCTGGCCAAAACTTTGGCAACTATTCGAGGACTAAACCTTCCGGGGATCGGAGAAATGCGCGAAGCGGCGGTTGCTATTTTTTGTCAAGGCTATGAGTCACAAATGGAAATCATCGAACAAAAATTGATCATTGGTGATGTGATGGGGAAAGTTCCTCCAGAGATTCCGGTCATTCCTTTGCAACAAGATTTAGATAAAAAAATCAAATCTGCTCGATTGACCAAATACCGAAATAGCACAGAATCCAATTGGCTCAAAGCGACCTCGACTAATCCGCGTGGAGGCATTGATTTGAGAGCGGAGAATGATCGGATCAAGAGTTATTTATTGCATCGGTTAAATATCTTAAATGTCCGTTGGGGAGAATTAAAAAAAGGCTCTAAAAGGGATGTGGGGAGTTTTAAGGAGTATTGGAAATTAAAATGGAAAGCAGGCTTTGCCATCAGTATCATTGAAGCTGGAATGTGGGGAAATACCGTCGAAGAAGCCGCGACTGCTTTTTTATTAAATAAAATAACAGCACTCAAAGATTTACCAGATCTAACCCAGCGAGTGGAAGCTGCGCTGAACGCCAATCTACCCAATGCCATCGCTCCGCTGATTAAAAAATTACAAAACGTTTCGGCACTGACCAAAGATGTTTACCATCTAATGGATGCATTGCCTCCTTTGATCAACGCACTCCGTTACGGTTCTAGCCGAGAACTAAAAATAGAGGCACTTCAAGAAGTCATCGACCTAATGATTCCTCGAATTTGTATTGCTTTACCCAATGCCAGTGTTTCTCTTGATGAAGATGCTTCTAGAAATTTATTTGAAAAAATTCTATTGACTAATCGCTCCATTAGTTTGCTGGAACAGGTAGAACATCACGAGTCTTGGAATGCACTTTTAAAAACCTTGTCTCGAATGTTTCAGGTGCATCCGATTATAGCGGGCGCAAGTACTCGGATTCTTTTTGATAAAGGAAAAATTGATGCGGAGGTCGCTGCGACTCAGATGCATTATGCTTTGTCGCGCGGTAATGATTCTTCTAAAGCCGCACATTGGGTAGAAGGTTTTTTAAATGGTAGTGGCTTACTTTTGATTCATCATCCGGGCTTGTGGAATATTTTGGATGAATGGGTAGATGAATTGCATCCAGATACTTTTCAAGATATTTTACCTTTACTGCGAAGAACCTTTTCGGAGTTTTCTGGAGCGGAGCGAGCCAAAATGTTGGAGCTGGCGGCACATGGTAGAAAGGCGCTACAAAAAACAGAGCTAGAAAATTTTATTGATGAAAAGCGGGCGGAAAAAATGATTCCGATTGTGAAATTATTACTGGGGCATGCATAGAAATTGTTTTAAAACAAGTTCATAAAAAAAACGGGCGATCAATTATTTGAGCGCCCGTTTTTTTATTACAGAATTTTATATTCTACTCTTCCTCAACCGCTGCAGCATTTGGCAAAGGAATACTATCTTCCTCATCCGTTGTTTCTTGAGAAATGGGATCATTGCTTTCCTCATCCGTTTTATTGTCGGCCTCTTCGTTTGTCTCTGGACTGGTTTCATCAGAAACATCCTTAGCAACTTCCTCTTTTTCCTTTTCTGCTTCTGCTGTCGTATTATTTGCTTTTTCTGCGGCTAATAAATCTTCCTCATAAACGATATCTGGTCGATCATCCACTTCGTCAGGAACAGATAACCAGAGGCTATTGATTTCTTCTCCGGGGATACATTTTAGTCGATCAAGGTTGATCAATTCCAGCATGGCCAAAAAGGTGATGATGGCATGCATGCGAGTCTTACAAGTTCCGAAGACGGCATTGAAATCTATCGGCTTTCCACGTTTTACTTTAGTTAAGATAAAAATCTGCTGACCTTGGATGGTATGGTCATAACGGAAAACTTTGTGAACTGCTTTTTTCTTTTTGTCTTCTAGGCGAGACATCACTCGCTCATAGGCTTTCATCAATTTGAAAAGCGTCAAAGATTCTAACTCTAGATCCACCAAGGCCTTATTCGCAATAATTTTTAGATCGCGGGATAAATTATTTCCACGAGTGTTACGAACAGATCGTTGTTCTTCTAAGACCCGCATTTCGTCCAACACACTTTTGTAGCGTTTGTATTCGATGAGGCGTTGTACCAACTCTTCTCTTGGGTCAATTTCATTCCCTTCTTCATCCACCGGTTTGCGAGGAATAAGTAATTTGGCTTTGATCCGCATAAGCGTAGCAGCTACCAGAATAAACTCACTAGCAAGATCTACATTAATGGCTTCCATTTCGCGGATATAAGCGAGGAAATCATCGGTGATCTTAGAAATTGGAATATCGTGGATATCCAATTCATCCCTTTCGATGAAAAAGAGCAAAAGGTCAAAAGGACCTTCAAATTGCTGGAGTTTTATAGTATAAGTTGTACTCATGGAGTCTTTTTTAAGAGATGGCAAATATACGAAAAAAGAGGGGTATTTATGGCAATTTTTATAATCTGTTGGTAACTCTCTTGAGGAAAAGAATATTACTTAAGGCTTGGATTTTTTTGTTGAAAAACAGGCTAAAAGTGTGGAGAAAGCCTTCATATTTGTAAATTGTCGACGACTCAGCGCTGTTTAAAAAACGGCGGACTTATTTTTTCAAGATTCCTTAAAATCAATACTTTGCCAGAAAAAGGAAAACTCTATTTGCTGCCTACTCCTCTCGGTCCAGATGTGGTCCACAGTCTACCCAAGTACCTGATTGAGCAATTGCATGAATTGGACTATTTTATAGCAGAACGTGCCAAAACTGCACGACATTTTATCAAGGCTACTCAGCCGAGTAAAGCTTTTAGCGCGCTCCATTTTTCAGAATTAAATAAAAGAACTGCTCCGGAGGAATTGAAAGAAATGTTGGATCCTGCTTTGGCAGGTCATGACATCGGATTACTTTCTGAAGCAGGATGCCCCGGTGTAGCCGACCCCGGAGCTAAAATCGTTTCCATGGCTCACCAAAAGGGAATACAGGTGATTCCTATGGTAGGGCCCTCCTCGATCTTGTTGGCATTGATGGCTTCGGGGATGAGTGGTCAGCAGTTTTGTTTCCACGGATATTTACCCGCCAAAAAACCAGAATTGGGCAAACGCCTTAAGCAATTGGAACAACAATCCGCGCGATTCAAACAAAGTCAATTATTTATAGAAACGCCTTATCGGAATGGTGCCTTACTAGAAGAAGCATTTAAAAGTCTATCCAAAGGAACGCGATTTTGCATCGCGGCAGACCTCACTTTGCCGACGGAATACATTAAGACCCAAACGATTGCTTTGTGGAAAAAAACGAAGTTACCAGATCTACATAAACGTCCAGCTATTTTTATTTTAGAAGCAGAGGGAGTGAATGGCTAAATCAATTTTAATCCTTTATGGAATGACCAAAAACATTTTGAGACTTCCTTCTACGTCGTGTATGGTCGTAACTTGATTACCCGCATAGGCCAGCAAGAGTTTGCAGTTAAAATTAGCTTCAATATAGTGAGCGCCCGCTAAGCCAGTATATTCGTCTTTGGTGGCTATTCTTTGAGTAGTAATTTCAAAGGTGCTCGCTTGCTGTAAATCTGAAGTGCTGCTGATACTGGTATAAGTATTACCATCTTTTACCAATTCAAGAATTATACTTCCCTTATTGAGCATTCCCTGCAAAGACTCCTCATAGTACGTTTTGTTGCCTCCAGAAACCGTTTGGTTTAATTCCTTCACAGGATTTCCTTCATCCGAAACTACCAAGCCGATGGAAAATACTTCTTCTTCCTTTTTTAAAGAAGTGATTTGTGGGGTATAACTAATTCCAGTCGGTCTGCCGCCAACATAGGCATTATAGCTCGCCTCTTGATTTAGATCGAAAGTTAGTGTTTCCCCTTCAAATGTTATTTGAGCAAAGCCCGTTTGATTGTTGATTGCCTTATATTTTGTTCCGAAATCATCCGGCTCTTTCTTACATGCACTTACACTTAAGAGGAAATAGATAAAAGCAAAAAAGGCAATATTAAATGGGGAATACTTCATTCTTAGGCTGAGTTTTTAAATCAAAAATGAAAATATACTTTTCTAAGTATTTATTAAAAATTCTCCTCCTAAAGGATAGCAAATTAGAGTCAAAAAGAGGCTTTTTTCGCTTTTAGAAAAAACAAAGCATAAGCTGGTTTTAAAAAGATTTTTCTACTCTTTCTATTCTTGGAGAAGTATTTGATTTAGTCTTATATCACCAACACGGTAGCTAGAATTGTTAGGAAATGGAATTTTGATACCAAAATGGGAGATTTTCACGTTTTATCCTAACTTTGTAGTCTCTTTGAATCACATGAACAAACATAAAATTCCCAAGAAGTGAAAAAAATATCAATAATCCTCCTAATCTGCGCGATTGCAGTAGTTGGCCATGCTCAAAGAGGATGGGAGCTGGGAGGTTGGCTGGGCACCTCTTTTTATTACGGTGACTTACAGCCAGAATTTACCCTAAAAAATCCTGGACCAGCACTCGGAGTTATTGCTCGATACAATTTCAATGAGCGCATTTGCTTGAAGTTTTCCGGAAATGCTACTCAACTAGGTGCCGATGATGCCAATTCAGACAATAGCTTCCAACGTTCGAGAAACCTAAGCTTCCGCTCTTTGGTGGTCGATGGTACGGCGCAATTAGAATTTAACTTCTTGCCTTACGTTCACGGAAGTAAAGAAGAATTTTATACTCCTTACCTTTTGGGAGGTTTCTCCGTTTACTATTTCAATCCAAAAACAGAATTCAACGGAGAATATGTAGAACTTCGACCTTTGGGAACCGAAGGCCAGTTTAGAGGAGAAGAATACTACTCGATTCAAGGAGCTGCGACCTTGGGCGCTGGATTTAAAATTGACCTCAACTACCGATGGAGTTTAAACATTGAATGTAGTGTCCGAAAATTATACACCGATTATTTCGATGATGTCAGTGGGGTCTTTGCGGATAAAGATGATATTGAAGCTTTGCGAGGAGAAACAGCCTTGTTGCTCTCGGATCGTTCTTGGGAAGTCGTCGACTCAGAAGATCCTACCATAGGGGAAGCAGGTCGACAAAGAGGAAATAGTAAAGACAATGATACTTATGCTTTTTTAGGCGTTGGGATTTTGTACTACTTTGGAGATGTTCGCTGTCCTCCTTTTTTGGAGAAGAGAAAGAGTAAAAGGAAACGTTAGTTTTAGGAATGATTATTCCTGAAAAAGTCCCACATGGTTTTTGACATGCGGGACTTTTTTATTTTAAAGAAGATTGAATGGGGCTAATGCGCGGGTGCCAAAACATCATCGACTACTTCTGCCGGATTTCCTCCGCCAGCAATACGGGCCAGTTGTAAAAATTCTCGACGATAGCCAAAAGGATCTGCTCCGATTCCTTTTCTACCCAAGTCCGCCACCATTTCCCAGTTGGCTTCTCCCCGATGTTTTGACTCTCGCAAGAGCATTCCGAAGGAAGCTACCGCAGCCGCAAATTGAAAATCAATAGAACTCTCTTCCAGCGTTTTGCCTTTGTCGATAGCGGTATATTCCAGTAATTTACTTTCTGATTCATCCGGCTTTTTATAGCGCAGTTTTAAAGTGAGCATTTCTTTACTGTAAGCTTCCTCCACCAAGTTTTTCTGCTGATACTTCAAGGGATCAACGGTACCTGCGCGGCTAGGACTTTTAGCATTGGTGGGAATGATTTCATAAAGCGCCGTCACGCAATGCCCTGCTCCTAGGTCGCCTGCATCTTTTTGATCATTGTTGAAATCCTCCGCTGCCATTAATCTATTTTCATAGCCAATCAAACGGTATTCTTTTACCTGAGTAGGATTAAATTCTACTTGTAGTTTTACATCTTTAGCGATCGTAAAAAGGGTGCCACTCATTTCTTCCACCAATACTTTTTTCGCTTCTTTGATATTGTCGATATAGGCATAATTGCCATTGCCATGATTAGAAATTTTTTCCATCATTGCATCTTGTAGATTGCCGCTACCAAAACCAAGGACAGATAGAAATACACCACTTTTTCTCTGATTTTCAACCAAACGAATCAATTGGGAATCACTACTTGGTCCTACATTGAAATCCCCATCGGTTGCCAAGATTATTCGATTATTACCGCCTTTGATAAAGTTTTGATGCGCTACTTTATAAGCTAATTTGATTCCTGATGCTCCTGCGGTACTCCCCCCGGATTCGAGGCGATCCAATGCGCGTAAAATGGTTTGTTTGTCCTCACCAGAAGTAGCAGGCAAAACCAATCCTGATGCTCCTGCATAGACGACGATCGCCACCTTATCTATTGGTCGCAATTCCTTGATGAGCATTCGGAAAGCCGATTTGAGCAAAGGTAGTTTGTTGTAAATTCCCATTGAACCAGATACGTCCAATAAAAAAACAATATTGCTGGCCGGTATATTTTCCTGCGGAATGCTTCTTCCCTGTAGGCCTATTTTTAATAAGCGATGAGAGTCATTCCAAGGACAATCGGCCACTTCTGCATTGGCAGAAAAAGGAACTTCTCCTTGAGGTTGAGGATATTGGTAAGAAAAATAATTGATCAATTCTTCGACTCTTACGGCATCAATAGGTACTTTTTCTCCAGCAGTAAGAAAGCGTCTGACATTGCTATAAGAAGCATTGTCTACGTCTATAGAAAAAGTAGATAGCGGATGATCTAGGCTGCTTTGGAAATCATTTTCGGTAATTTTATCATAGCCTTCTCGGTTGGCTTCTTCGGGGGAAAGAACATTTGGAGTAGTTGTTGGAGCGATGGAAATTTTCTGATTGCCATTAAGTGGAACATGATTGTATTTTTTTGTGGAATCCCGATATTGACAATTGCTGAAGACGAAAAGGCAAAAGAGGAAGAAGATTTGGACTTTGACGTTCATAAGATGCTTTTTCAGATGAGGAAATAAGGAAGAGCCGATTGAACGATGCTTCAATCATTACTTATGATGTCGAAATATTGTAATTTGGTGGGTCCGAAGGATATTATTTTTTGGATTCTCTTGAGCTTAGTTTTTTTTAAAAAACGAATTATGATTGATCAGTATGAGTTTTCGCTTAGCCCTTATCCGCGTGGTTTTCATTTGATTACAGCAGAAGTACTTTCTGAAATAGGTATTTTACCAAGGGTCGGAGTATTTAATTTACACATCAAACACACTTCTGCAGGCTTGTCGATTAACGAAAATGCAGACCCTTCGGTGCGCGTAGATTTTGAACAAATATTTAATCATTTGGTGCCTGAGCATTTACCTTTTTTGACCCATACTTTTGAAGGGCCAGATGATATGCCGGCTCATGTCAAAACTGCTTTAGTTGGAAATTCCGTTAGTATTCCAATCACCAATGGAAGGTTAAATTTAGGCACTTGGCAAGGAATCTATTTATGTGAATTTCGAAATAGTGGTGGAAATCGGAAATTAGTGGCAACTATCTACTCTTAGTGGGGTTTAAAGAAGTAAGAACAGAATTTATTACACCTATTTAAACCAAAATGATTTGCAGGCATTATTAGACGGCATTAGCTGGGGACTATTTTTATCCATCCTAATTGGGCCTATTTTTTTTGCATTGATCCAAGCGGGGATTGAGCAAGGCTTAAAGGCTGGTCTAATACTGGGGTCTGGGATTTGGATGAGTGATGTTCTATTTATTTCCTTGATTTATTGGGGCCTATCTTCCGTGGTAGCAGTGACGGAGTGGGATGGTTTTACACCAACGGTAGGGCTAGTCGGTGGCTTGATATTGATTGCTTTTGGGATTGGGACTTTGTTTAGCAAAGCTCCTGAAATTTTAAAAAAAGAAGCGAATGAAGATCATCCCATTGATTATAAAAATGCTTCTTCTGGATCGCTTTGGATGAAAGGCTTTCTCGTCAATACAGTCAATCCTTTTACCTTACTTTTTTGGATTGGCCTACTTTCTTCGATCTCTGTAAAAAATGATTTTAACGAATCCAAAGCTTTGCTTTTCTTTGTCGGTATCATGGGAACCATTATTTTGACCGATTCTCTAAAAGTTTTATTGGCGCAGTTTATCCGACAATGGATGACTGCTCACCACATTCTATGGATGCGTAGAATATCTGGACTTGCTTTTTTTATTTTTGGAATCGTAATGATTATTAGGGTAATGCTCTAAATAAAATGCTTGAGCATGATGATCTCTTGCTCGGTTAAAGGTCGATGCCTGCCTCGCGGCAAATCCTTTTTCGTAAGCCCGGCATAATAAGTACGATCCAAATTCAATACGGTATAACCCAAGTGAGCAAAAATCCGACGGACGATTCGATTGCGCCCAATATGGACTTCAATGCCCACTTCATTTTTACTTTTACCTTTTACATAATCAATACCATCAACAGGCGCTAAGCCATCTTCCAATTG
>CAYQRA010000201.1:0-9800 GCA_964419315.1 uncultured Saprospiraceae bacterium
TTCCTGCTTCTAAGCTAATGTTCCCAGAATTTTGAGTGGGATACTTATTATACTCCGTAGGATTGGTCCAGCCAGTCACACTTGCTACTAAGACTTTATTCGCTGATCCATCATCTGTACTAAGGTAAAAATGCGTTTGATCATCTCCAGTAACAGTAAAATTATAGTTTCCTGTTTCGCTTGGGCGTAAAAATCCGCGAACTCTTGTTCCATAAGAATTGGCGATTCCACTTGGTCCTTGCAAGCTACTGAGCAATCCAGTATTCGTTGGAGAATCTGGATAATTCGCATCCCCCGTCAAATCTGAAACCCAACCTCCTGAAACGTTGTTCCAACGTTCATAAAGGACCAAACCAGTAGGACAGGTATTACAATCTAAATCAAAACCATCGGTAATTCCATCGCAATCATCATCCATTCCATTATCACAGATTTCTACTGCTAATGAAATTTCTTCTCTGACGATGCTATCACAACCGTCTGGTGTAAGGTAAGTATTTATAAAAATCCCGGTATCTGCTGCAATACAAGAAGTGGAGTTTAACTGAAAAGTATCTGCTGTAAAAACACTTAAATCAAGGCTAAGAGCAATACCACAAACACCTCCAGCAATCTGAATCATATAGTTTCCTGTTTCGGTCAGCGTATCTCCAAAAAACACGTATTCATCTCCTGCACAAATGGAGGCACTAACCCCAATGGGAGTTGGCGTATCATAAGTCATCGTGGCAACGACCACACTATCACATCCCGCTTGATTTTGCGCTATCGTCGTGGTCGTTCCAATTAGATTAACATCACAAGTAGTTCCACTAACATAGGTCGTATCAGAAGAAACCAGCACAGTAGTCGTAAAAATAGTACTATCACAACCCGCTTGATTGGATAGCGTTATCGTGGAAGAACCGACCATCGTCGGATCACAAGTTTCATTATTGATGTAGGTAGAATCAGAGGCCAAGAGGCTGACCGTTGTAGTGATGGTACTATCACAACCTGCTTGATTTTGTAAGGTATTGACAAAAACACCAGCGAGTGTCGGATCACAGGTTTCACTATTTATAGAAATCGTACTGGGTAATAATAAGGTAATGGTTTCGATGACAATACTATCACAACCATTGTCTGCTACATAGCCAGCCGTAAAAACGCCAAGGGTAGTAGGATCACAAGATCCACTAAATAAATAAGTGGTATCCGAAGGCAATAAAGTAATAGATACCGCTACCAAACTATCACAACCATATTGATTGGTGTAGGTATGGGTCGTCTCTGTAACCAAACCAGGATCACAAGTAACATCGTCGATGAGCAAAGTATCTGGTGTCGTGAATTCGAGTACCGTGAAATTTCTAGAAATAGGAGGCCCGCAATAATCGGAAGACATGTCCAAGGTATAAGTTCCTACTTGATCGACCGTGATCGTTGGGGCATTAGGGTTGGTCACAATATTTCCATCAAGCGTAGACCAAACGTAATTTACACTGTCTAAAACTTCATCCACAGAAAGAGTGGCGGTGTTGTCATTACACGTTAGGATATCTCCAACGATTTCTCCCTCTATAATAATATCCCCTAAATGATAAGGCCCGGCAAAGTCAAGCAATGGAGCGGTAAAAGGAGCTGCATTTCTAGATTTTCCGACGACATTACTTACAGGAACATCACAAGGGCTCCACATTAGATTTCCTCCTACAGCGGCGAGGCCGATTCTAGATAAGTTGATGCTTATCTCAATGAATTGATATTTTTGATAGACGGTAGTGAATGTTCCACTTGGGCTAATGGTTCCCCAAGGTGGTGCAGTAGAATTACTACTTCCGGCAGAAACCGCATTGGTCAAACCACATCCATATTGCCCGCTTGGCAATTGCACTTCTGCGTAGCCATACAAAGAAGTGCCAGAACTCCCATCAAAGCCAGTTCCATAATTAAAATTTGCAGGTGTCGTATTATTAAAATCAAAACGACTCACCCAAATTCGGATCGCCACTTCCGGAATACTGTCGATATCGTAGTTGACAGAAACCACAAAATCCCCGGAGGTATTGATACTACCATCGGGGTTAAAAGTCCAAGCGCTGTGTCCTTCTTCGGAACCATTGGTTTCAAAACCATTGGCGGAATCGTAGAGAATATTTTCTTTATAATGTTCGAAGTCGAGATATCGGCTGGCACTAACCCCAACGGTTGAAACGCCCAGAAACAGCCAAAGGGAATCCGTCGTTAAAGCACCACTTCTTCTCATGTGACTATACAAGTCAATGATATCGTTTTCTGCGGTCAAACTTGCCGCTCCAATATTCCAATTGGTAGGATCTTCTCCATTTCTATGCGTTGCTAAAAAAGAAGTATTATCATTGGCGCTTCCACCTCCAAAATAATCTCGAGTATAAGTTCCATCTATTTGATAGTTTCCATTAAGCACTGTATTTTTTACAAAAGGAAGACCTCTTGTAAAAGCAATATTGGAACCGGATTGTAAAACGGGAAAAATGACGCTAGCTCTAGAAGAGTCGATCACACCAATGGCGCCTGGCAGCAAAGGAAGCGCTCCAAACCAGTCGTCGACTCTGTTTCCTGCGGCATTACCAAATAGACCAACATTGCCATAAACATCCCCATCCACTCCAAAACCAGCGCTGACACAACCATCAGCAAGTTGGGCCTTTACTTGGAAAAGAAGAAGCAATTGACAGGCTGTCAACAAGATACATCTTAAGCCTTTTTGATAGGTGTATATTTTCGCCATATAATCAGGAGCGTTTGGAACTTTATTTCTACTAAAAGGGTCTAAAAAAACAAGGAATATCCAGCTAGATTAGAGATAATCACGTTTAAAAGATAGGAGGAAAGGATCATGCCAAAATATTACTTGGCATTAGAATATTTATTTTCATCTATGATACAAGATAAGGCCGTTTAAGGTCTTAAAAACCAGGAGAAATTGTGACTAGAATTCTAGGATGTTATTATTAACCTTATTAATATCAACTTTAACATTTTTTAGAACAATGCTTATAGGGAGGGGAGGTTTCCATCATATTATAAAAAAAGCATCTAGGATTTTGTTACAAAAAATAATGATTTAGAAGGCTCATTTTCCGTACTTATTCACCTAATATACTGGGTAAAAAATTCGTTGAGTAAAGATTTTTTTTTCAAAAAAAAGCCATCGAAAAATCGACAGCTAAAAAAACACTTCAAACTATATTTTTTTTATCTCACAAAATCAAATTTATTTAATCAAGGATTAAAAATTTCGTGGCATATTCTACCCTGACATCCCTACTCATTAGATAATAAGTACCTGATGGTAATTCTTCTAATGCAATAGTCGTTCTTATCCATCCTTTTGGAGACAAGGTCTTATGGGTTTTTAGTATTCTTCCATACCTATCTTAGACTAAAAAGGTAGGATCGGCTTTAGGACTTTCGCAGACCACTTCAAAAAAGCTAGTCCCTTTCTCGATAGGATTGGGGTAAATTTCTATTGGACCAAAAGCCTGACTACAATCTATTGAAACGCTCACTAGCCTAGAATAATCATAGGTGCCATTTAGGTCTACTATTTTTAATCGATAATAATGGGTGCCGGAAGCCGGAAATGGTTTTGTCAACGACAGGGTTGGCCAACATTAACAGCCTGTTGTTTTTAACAACTTAAACCTATTCTTTTAGAAGATAAATTATTGAAAACAAAATAAAGGAGTGTGACTACTGGGAATAATCACATAAAAAAATAAGTTATGCATTAATTTTTTCTGAAATAACTATTTTCGTCTTTCGACAAAATACATGTCGATTTCACCAGTATTTTTTGCGTGGATAGCGCCACGTGGCGTACATTCAAAAACATCTTTGACGAGGTGATAGGTATTCTCCGAAATATTCACTTTTCCAGCTTCGCCATGCTGTTCCAAACGGGCGGCAATATTGACCGATTCGCCCCAGATATCATAGGCAAATTTTTTGGTTCCAACGATTCCAGTGACAATCGGGCCCGTATGTATTCCTATCCTAGCACTAAAAAAAGGCAGGTTTTTACCTTTGCGTTCTTCCGCTATCGAATTTAAAAAATCTTGGATTTCGAGTGCGGCTTGAATCACATCAACCGCATGGGAAGCTCTTGCTACTGGAATACCTCCCGCGCACATGTAAGCATCGCCGATAGTTTTTATTTTCTCTAGATTATACTTATCAATAATCAAATCAAAGCCACTAAAATTATGATCAATTTCGGCGACCAATTCCTCGGGTTCTAGATGACTGGCGATCTGAGTGAAGTTTATAAAATCAGAAAAGAAGATGGTTACGGAATCATATCGCTTGGCTTGCGCTTTACCATATTTTTTCAATTCTTCGGCGGTCTCTGCGGGGAGAATGTTTAAGAGTAAATCATCCGATTTCTTTTTTTCTCTGGTCAATTCACTGGTCCGCAATTCGACTTCTTTTTCCAATTGTCTTTCCCTCTTCCGAAGCATATAAATTCGATAACGAACAAAACCATACAATAGAGCAAGTACTCCAAAAGCACAGAGTAATAAAAACCACCAAGTCTTGTAATAAGCTTCTCGAATCAATACCGGAATTTTCAATTCTTCCGTATTCCACAATCCTTGTCCCGCAGATGATTTTACGCGAAAAGTATATTCTCCCGGAGGGATGTCATTATAGCGAGCTTGGTGGACGGGAGAAGGTTCTGACCATTCTGTATCGTAGCCATCTAGGCGATAGGTGTATAAATTATCTGTTGGGTTTTTATAATTGGCCAAAGCAAACTCGAAAGTAAAGAAGCGGTCTTTATGTCCCAATTCTACTTTTTTATTTTTGGCCAAACCAACGGTTTCGGAGATGATGCTATCAAAACGTCCATCCAAATGAGAAAAAGCGGTAAATAGAATTTTATTCTTTTGCGGTTCTTTTTGCCTTAAAAATTGTTCGCCCGGATAAAAGGCATTGATCCCATTGAGGCCTCCAAAAAACATTCGTCCTTTCGTAGAACGATAAAAAGAAACTCGATTAAATTCATTGGCAGAAAGACCATCTTCTTGAAAGAAATCCAAAAAAGTATTAGACTTGACCTCCAATCGAGCCAAGCCATTATCTGTACTTATCCAGATGGCAGTATCTCCTTCTGATAATAAACCATTGATAAAATTATTGGGCAAACCCTCTCCTACTCGATAAGTCCTTTGCTCATTATTGGTAAAGTCAATTCGCTGTAAGCCATTGGCAGTCGCCAACCAAAGTAAGCCAGAAGCATCTTCATAAGTCGCTATGATTCTGTCATGTGCCAATTGAATTTTACTATCCGTCGTGTTTCGAAAACTTTCCAATGCACCACTTTCGATATCCAATCGATATAGACCATGGGTATTCGTCGCCACCCAGAGTTGATTACTCTTTTGTCCAAAGTGTAGATAACTAATGTCCAACAAAGAATCAAAGGCCAATTTATCTTCCTGAAAAGGCTGCATTTTCTTTTGGTCCTCGTCATAAGTAAACAATTGGTTTTTATACCCCAGCCAAAGTCGATTGCTTTTATCCAAAACCAAATGCCCTTTATCTATAGAAGGCCCCGGTAATAAAGAATCCACTTTACCCGTCCCTAAATCAATCCGCCTTCCATTTCCAGTCCACAAGGCATCCTTATGGTAAAGTAATCCAAAGGTGGGATTTTCAAAATCACCTTGTGGAAATAATGGCCTCAATTCATCATTCCGAGTATTGAGAACGTGAATAGAATTATAATAGCTAAAATAAATATTCCCTACCTCATCTTCACAGACACCTCGCATGCTACAAAAACTGTTTTGACAATATTCATTGCCTTCTCTCAGGTAGTGTGAAAACAACTGATCGGACTTTACGACTTTGATCAAACCAAAATCAGAAGCCAACCAAATGACTCCGGTAGCATCTGCATAAATCTGTCGAAAAGTACAGGTGTTTTTGGTCAAGGTTTTGACTTCTTCATGCAGATCTTTGATTTGTCCGGTATGTTTGTCATAATGCCAGAGCACACCGATTCCACCGATCCAAATACTTTCTGATTCTAGGTCGACATAGAAAGATTGCGTAACGCTATTTTTATAAATGGCTTTGCTTACTGGATGCAATTGAAAAGTAGTCGCTTCCTTTTTTCTTTCGTATAATTTTCCATTATTCAACAAAGCCCACAGGCTCCCATCAGCGGTTTCTTGCATGGCCGTCACCCATCCCAAAGAAGCTTTATCTCTATTTTCTTGTTCCAAAAAATGGGTCTTCACTATTTTTCCCGCCACATCAATTTCCCAAATTTCGTTTTCCAAAGCACTGACCAAAAGATGACCATTATCCAATGGCAAAAGCGTCCGTCGAGCAAAAGTCCCCTCCAGTTTTCGCAAATCGAATAAAGCACTTTGGTCTTTTACTTTTTGCAAATAAGAAGTCCCACTACCTTTGTCATAAGTAGACGCATAGAGCGTTTTATCCTTGGTCATACACAAACCATAAGGTTCTCGCTCCATGTTGTACAGGGCACTTTCTGGATTGGTTTCTACCAGTCGAATTTGATTGCTTGTTGGATTAAGTAAACTCAGCGCATTGGGATGTGCTAGCCAAATTAGGCTATCGAGGCCGACATGCATATCCGATACATAATCATGAGGAATCCGATGGGTTTCGGAATTAGAAGAATAAGAAACAAAACGAATACCATCAAAACGATTGAGCCCATTGATGGTCGCCACCCAGATATAACCTTCTTTGTCTTGCTGAACCTTAAAGACATTACGGTGGCTAAGCCCTTCTTCAAAACCATAGATCTTAAATTCTAATGCGCCTAGTTGCCCTTGCAACAAACAAGGAAGGAGCAATAAGAAAAACAGCCATTGAGGTTTGAATTTAGATTTTTTCATTGAAGTTGTTTAAGAATGGCTAATTCTCATCAAAAGTCCTTTTCTAGATTAGAGCAATGGGTTCAGATAGAAAAGTAAACAATTTTGGGCGCTTCCCCAATTTTTTATTGGATTAGGTTTTAGTACTCATTAGAAGGGGGGGCAAAAGCTTTTGCGATCAGGCAATCAACCTGACTTTAAGTTCAAAGCTATAAATTTATAATCTCGCCCTATTAGACCAAGAGATCAAACAACATTGGATTGTCATTTAGGGTCTGAAAAGGAATGCCATGATCATTCATGCGTTGCAAGAGGAGCGGATAATCGCTAGGATCATTTAATTCTAAACCCACTAAAGCGGGGCCAGACAAACGATTGTTTTTCTTGGTGTATTCAAAATGGGTAATGTCATCTTTGGGGCCGAGCACCTTGGCCAAAAACTCTCTCAAAGCTCCTGCTCGCTGGGGAAAGCGAATGATGAAATAATGCTTCACGCCTTGGTATAATAAAGACCGTTCTTTGATTTCCTCGGTTCGAGTAATGTCATTATTTCCACCACTGATGACACAGACTACATTCTTACCTTTGATTTTTTCTTTGCATAAATCCAAAGCTGCAATCGTCAAAGCTCCGGCAGGTTCTACGACAATTGCTTCTTGATTATACAATTCCAAAATGGTGGTACAAACCTTCCCTTCTGGCACTAATACAACCTCATTGACGACTTCCTTACAAATCGCAAAGGTATGGGTTCCTACTTTTTTTACCGCAGCTCCATCTACAAAAGGGTCGATAGTATCTAGGCTGACTATTTTATTGGCCTTTAAAGATTGGTACATGGCTGGTGCCCCTTGCGGTTCTACGCCAAGGATTTTTGTCTGCGGACTAATTTGTTTAAAAATACTTCCAACTCCCGCCGCCAAACCGCCGCCGCCAATTGGCAGTATGACCCAATCAATTGCTCGATCACAGGCATTTACAATTTCCAAACCAACGGTTCCTTGTCCAGCGATGACTTCTAAGTCATCAAAAGGTGGAAGAAAGGTTTTTCCTTTTGCTTCGCAATACTCCAATGCTTGTTGTTGAGCGGCATCGAAAGTATCACCCACCAAAACGACATCCACCCATTCTTTTCCAAAAAACTGCACCTTTTCGATCTTCTGAGCTGGCGTTGTTTCTGGCATATAAATTTTGCCTTTAACTTGCAAAAGCTTACAAGCCAAAGCGACTCCTTGTGCATGATTGCCCGCACTCGCACAAACAATGCCTTTGGTCCTTTCTTCCTCTGCCATCTTCACCAGCTTGTTGTAGGCACCTCGTATCTTATAAGACCGCACCACTTGCAAATCTTCTCGTTTCAAATACAAGTGACAATCGTATTTTTCCGAAAGTGTGGGGTGATACAAAAGTGGAGTGTTGTTGACAATCTTTTGCAGGCGAGTCTTAGCTTGGTATATTTCCTCTGCTTTGATGAGTAGTTTGGGACTAGGGCTTGAAGTAGTCATTGTCATAATTTCTATACTCAGTACACCGCGTACTAAGAGGATGCTCTTAAATAAGAAGGTTCTCTGACAAATCCCGTGTGTGAGTCAACCAAAAAGAAGAAACCGACAACGGAGGTTCACGCTAGTAAAAAACGCTTCTTTTAGTCGCTTTTTTGTTCTTATTTTTGGTTGACCACGGGATTTGTCCAAGAACGAATAAGAACAAAAGAAGGAACTAGCGTTTAAAACCAGTCCCTTCTTTTTTTCTTTAAACATTTGCTTTTTCCTTATTCTTTTCTGGGCGCAAAGCACGTACGGCTTTTCCCGTTTGCCACATTTCAGATTCTCGCAATTCGGTCAATTCCTCTTCCAACTTTTCTCGATAATCTGCCTGGCTATTGCTGTCTATCGAGCGCTGCGCTTCTTCTCCCGAAGCCACACTATCATACAGTTCTTCAAAAACTGGAGCTACAGCATCTCTAAATTTATTTTTCCAATCCAATGCCCCTCTTTGCGCGGTTGTCGAACAATTGGCATACATCCAATCCATTCCATTTTCTGCCACCAGTGGCATTAGCGATTGTGTCAATTCTTCTACCGTTTCATTAAATGCTTCACTCGGAGAGTGTCCACGACGGCGTAGCAAATCATATTGTGCCTCAAAAATTCCGGCGATGGCTCCCATTAAAGTTCCACGCTCTCCTGTCAAATCACTATATACTTCCCGCTCAAAATTGGTTTCAAACAAATAACCTGATCCGATCCCAATTCCCAGAGCAATCACTCGCTCATAAGCACGCCCCGTAAAATCTTGGTCGATCGCATAGCTCGAATTCAAACCTTTACCTTCCAAAAACAATCGACGCAAACTCGTACCCGATCCTTTGGGAGCAGCTAGGATGACATCAATGTTTTCCGGCGCAATAATTCCGGTACGTTCCTTATAAGTAATCCCAAAACCATGAGAAAAATAAAGGGCTTTCCCCTCTGTCAGATAAGGTTTTAGCGTAGGCCAAACAGCGATTTGTGCTGCATCAGAAAGCAGGTATTGGATAATGGTTCCACGCTCTGCGGCCTCTTCAATCGAAAACAAAGTTTCACCAGGAACAAAGCCATCCGCAACCGCCTTGTCCCAAGACTTAGAAGGCGAACGTTGTCCAACGATTACATTCATGCCATTATCGCGCAAGTTTAGCGCCTGACCAGGCCCTTGAACTCCGTACCCAATGATCGCAATAGTTTCTTTACTTAAAACCTCTCGGGCTTTTTCTAGAGAAAATTCTTCTCGGGTGACGACCTTTTCTTCGGTTCCGCCAAAATTGATCATTGCCATTTTAATTGAATTTATTTTAAAAAATTTATTTAGTAAAGTTGTTTTGTTAAGAAGTTGTTTTAAAATGGAGGTTGAGAATTATTGTAAGTGCTTGGTTTTCAA
>CAYQRA010000202.1:0-9768 GCA_964419315.1 uncultured Saprospiraceae bacterium
ATCATTCCTTTTGGAGATTTGTTGGGGATGATTATGCAAAGGCTGAAACAGAAGGTAGCTTGATAGAAAATTTCCTAAATCTATAATTCAAGAAATATATTGTCTATAGAAATTTATGAACAATATGGAAAGAAAAAAACTAATCCCACTTAGTGATTACAAGGATAATATTAAGGGAGTTAATTCTTTCCAAAAGGTTCTTCTTACAAGATTGCAACCTAAACTTTTCCAAGTAACAGATTTTGAAGAATTGTACTTCCTAGCAATACAGTTAATTCAACCTGTGAATAAAGGATTGGAAAAAGATGCTGAATCTATTGAAAGAAGGATTGTGAAAATACTCGCTTACTTTGGATTTGATAAGATAAAGAAAGTTTCTATTAGAAAGTTTGGAGAAAATGGTGAATTGGAAGAAACAGCTAAGGAGAAAAAAGAAAAAGAAACACCACGGGATCTTTTTAAGAAATGGATTTTAGGTTTAGATGATTTGCCATCGGTATCGCTTGTTATTTTGAAAGCGACTGTTGGACGTGATCTGAACAATATCAATGAGTTAGTCCTTGAATATGAAAAAGATTCTGAGATAGAGAAATATATCAATAATAAAAATCCTAAAAGGGATCATGAGACTCGAACCATTATTGATTTCTATAATCGGACTTTAAGGGAACGACAGAAAGTTTTAAATTACTATTTGAAAGGCGTTTATGAAAGGGCTATAGATAAGTCAAGGTCGAAGGTGTGGGGAGGTGGATTATTCGCATTTGGAGGAATTTTTAAAGACTATCCTTATGATTTTGATAAGGGGTTTAGTTTTGTGAATTTTGATCATCAAACCATTGATAAGGTATCGCATCGATTGGATTATATCCCGATCCGAGAAATTGAAAATCCTAGAGAACTTTATGGAAAAGATAAAAACAAGTTTTATCGCCAACTTTTTAAAGAATATCCAGTAGAAGACTATTTGCGTATTATTGATTTTCATTTGAACCATGTGCCTACGCCAAAAGAAAGGAAAACTATTTTTTCTGAATTGAAGAAATTGTTTTTAGGTGAAAGATGGCTGGCTTTTTATGCGCTTGCTTTACCACAGGTGGAAGGTTTGTTTACAGAGATGATGGCTGCTCAAAAACCAGATTCAAAATACTATAGTAGGGCGCTTTCTGATAAGGTGGATTTTTTAAGAATGGGTTCTTATCCGAATGATCCTTATTTGGATTATTACCAATATGTTTTGCCGCTGGAAAGAAATAGTTTTATGCATACTGGTCTTACAGAAGATTATCAATTAAAAGCATTTGACTTATTGACGGATTTGGATCATGTTTTAAGGCTTTATAATGAATTAGATAATCCATTTGTGAAATTGACAAGGATAATGAAAAAGAGGAACCCCGATGATTTTATTGATTATAAAGGATTTGCTGTTTTCTTTAATCTTTTAAGAAAAATTCATTCTTCTCAAAAAAAGAAAGAAGAACAAAAGATAAAAGTATTTTTAAAAGAGTTTTTGCTGACAGATTGCCAACTAGAGGTTATCGCTCCTGAGGCAATTGTAGCGTGTAAACAGAAAACTACTGCAATGTTTGAAGTACTAGGTGCTTACTTTAAAAATCGGGATATGAAAAAGGATATCATTGAATTGAAAGGCAATAAGCCTAGTGATTTTTTAAGGGATATTTCTATTTCAAATAAAATGAAAGATTTTCTACTTTATGAACAGGACGATATTCGGGATCTGTATCTCATTAAAGATTTCTTTATTGGACTAAATAAAAATTTCAATCCCAGCTTGTTGGAAGATACCGTAAAAGAGGCCCTGAAATTATGGGAGGAAAATAAAGGTTTCATTCTGAATTTGGAAAAAATTGATCTGGCGATAAAAAAATATTCAAATAAAAATAGATAAAAATAGAAACAGCAAAAGATATAATCATAGAACCTTTAAACCTTTTTGAAAGTTCAAAGGGTAGCTTGTTAATTGCTGTGCAAAAAATTCGAAGAGCTGCAAGTATCTTTTCGTAAAGATAAAGTATGCAGCCCTTGGTCATATTTATAAGATATATGAAGGTCAAATTGTTCACAAATCCGTTTTACAATAGAAAGCCCAAGTCCTAGACTTTCCTCTATTGTTGATTGTCGTTTGAACCGTTTGAATAGCGTTTCTGGAGTCCCCTTCAAAACGTTCCCCGGATTGCTGATGGAGAAGCTGTCGGCAGCGACTCTAACTTCAATAAATTTATCGCCTGCATTATGCCGGATAGCATTTTGTACTAAGTTGGCAATAAGAATTTCGGCGAGGGTGCTACTCATTTCTACTTCAAATTTATCGTCATAATATTTCTTAATTTCTATACCCTGAATCTGAACGAGGTCATGGAAGTTTTTCAGTAGCTCATCGGTTACTAGTGCAAAATCTACTTTTTCGGTATCTATAAATCGTTGGTGTTCAATTTTGGAGAGTAGGATTAAAGCACTATTTAGTTTTGATAAACGATTAGTGTTCTGCAATACAACTGCGAGTGATTCAATTTCTTTTTCACCAATATTAGGAGACTGTAATAATAATTCGACCTGCCCTTTAATGACCGCAAGTGGTGTTTGTAATTCATGGGAGGCGTTTTGGGTAAACTGCTTATTGGCTTGATAGTCGGAGCGAATTCGGCTTATCAATTCAACTAGATATGTATTCAGTTCATTAAAAATGGGAAAGGGAGATTTCACGAATGACACTTTCTTCGGCTCATCTACATCGAATTCTTCGAGGGTTTGAAAAATTTGATAGAGTTGGTCGCGAATAATCTGAGTGCGTTGCTTAGTGATTAAGTGAAAGCCAATAGCGAGAACCATTAAAGGGATGAGGGCTATCAAAGTTGCTTTTGCATATAAATCAGTTGGAAATAATAAGCAAATCAACAGTGCTGCAGATAGCAAAGAAAAAAGAATCGGTAGGATATAAAATTGTTTTAATCGTTTCAATGAGTCTGAAATTTATAACCAATGCCGTAAACGGTTTTTAAAAAATCACCACAGTCATTATCTGCTAGTTTCTTCCGTAGATTTTTAACGTGAGCATAGATAAAATCATAGGATACCGCCTCGTCCATATAATCTCCCCATAAATGTTCGGCGATACTGTCTTTGGTAACTACTCGGTTTTTATTATGGGCAAGGTATAATAGTATATTGTACTCTTTTTTGGTCAGTTTCAGAGTTGAGCCAGATGCCGTTACTTTGTGTTCGTCGAGATTGATGACCAGTTCGCCAAATTTTAGTTCCTTGCTGAATTGGTTGGTTTTTCGACGCATGACCGCTTTGATACGGGCATTCAATTCGGAAAGGTTGAATGGTTTAGTCAGGTAGTCATCCGCTCCAACATCTAGGCCAGTAATTCGGTCATCTATGGCATCTCTGGCTGAAATAATAATGATACCGGTTTGCGTATTGTCTCCACGAAGAATATTGACCAAGGTCAATCCGTCTCCCCCTGGAAGGTTGAGGTCTATGATTGCACAATCATATTCATAGTTATTGATTTTTTTATATCCCTCTTTGTAGGTAGTTGCTATTTCACACACATAGCCTTCTTTTTTCAAATAACGTAATATAAGGTTGAGTAAATCCTGTTCGTCTTCTATAATGAGGATTTTCATATTGAAGTTTGATTTAAAAGTAGGTAGATGATTTACCGGATTTTGCTAAGATAGGAAATGTGCAGAGGAAGTTGACTGAAATTGAAATAGAAAAGAACTCTCAAAACGTTTACTCCGGGGAAATAACTGAAAATTTAAGAAAGTCTGGTGCTATTTCCCTGAAGTAAACGAATTGAGAAAGAGTTGGATTCGGTATCTTTTTAGTGTTCAGCGGAGCCTCATGCTTCTCTTGTTTCGGAGTCGTTAGGTATTTAAGCCTGCCTCGACAAATTGGAAAGGCTAAAAGGAAAACGTTGGACTTATTTTTCCAAGGTTAGTTAGTCTAGATAGTTTTCTGAGGATATTTGAGTTTCATCAAAACCTACTTCGTCCAATAATTCATTATCAAAAAAATCATCTTCCTCTTGAGGCAAAACTAGTTTTGTGGAAGAGGAGGTTTTCTTAATGATTTTAGTGATTATTTTTTGGTGCCCATTTTTATTACTCGGAATGGGCTTTCGTTCGTTTTTTTCTTTGGGTATGGAGGCTGCATTTTTGCGGCCAGACTCTTGGTGGTTATAGGGACTGCCATCAACCGTCGTTTATCGATCAATTCACCTGTGAGGCTACAAATACCATAGTTCTTATTCTGAATTCGGATTAAGGCATTTTTCAAATCCTGTAGGTGATGGCGGTGGCGGTTAGCCATTGTGGAAAGCATTTCTAGATCGCTACTAGAAGTGTTTTCTTTCCAATCGCCCTTACTGGTAGCTTCTGTTATATTCTCCATTTGTTTAAGTAGAAAGTGGAGATCGTTTTCTGCCTTTTCCTTTTTTTGCTCGATATTTATTTTAAATAATTCCAGTTCTCTATCGGAATATCGGTTCGTATTTGACATGATTCTTTTTTTTGATTATTCTAGAAACAGGTTCAATTACTTACCTAATTCTGAAGAAAAATTGAAGAAACAAGCTGTTGATGAAGTTTTTTTTAAATAGATTGGTAATCGGAGATTTGCGAGGCATTGAATTCAGTCTTCCCTTCCGCTTAGCAGGTCACTCATTTAAAACATTTTTTTCGCAGCCGCTTTAGTTCGCTATCACCCATGAACCTCCTAAAGTCGGTTTAGTTCGTACCTCATGAACCTCCTAAAGTCGGTTTTAACCGCCATTTTAAAACAATTTCAAAAAAATGCCGGACGGGATGTAGCATCGTCCGGCAAGGTAGGGGGCTAATTATCAAAATTTATGAAGCTGTTTTAAATTGGAGCTTCGCCTTGGAAATCAAAGGCAGGTAAACCATCTATCGATTTTAAAACAATTTCTAAGTACGACCTGATCTAAAATTCAGAATTGATAAACTTTTTTTCCAGAAAGATAAAGGGGACGGGTCTTTTACTTCAGTAAAAGGCACGACAGTTTCCTTTGGGACTTCTATTGATTCTGAGGTCTCCTCCATACATTCGAATAAAGGAAATACTGTAAAACAATCCTGAGTGCAAAGTTCCTCAAAGTCTTCGATGTCTTCACCCTTCCAAAAAGTCTTTACGATTGGCATAGGCATTATTTTTAAATTCAAAAAAATAGAGAAGTGCACTAAATTTTAAAACGGACTATTCAGACATCAATATTTTCTATCAATCCAAGGAAAGGTCGGTGGTCGAAGTCTGTAATTTCATGGTCGTCAATATAGTCCGTTGCGTTGAAAGCATTCCTGCGTTTTGTTAACTTCCATTTCATTAATCGAAATACAGCTTTTGTTTTTTTCATGGGTAATTGTTTTTCTATTCTTTACATGATCCTAAAGTATCTTTGTTGATTACAAATCTATGCTCTAATTCTGAATAAAAACTGAAGGATTGGAGTAAGAAATGAGATTAAGGTCCATTTAATTGAGATAATGTTAGAGATGCAAATGATAGTGTCAAAAAGAAGCCTACTATGTCTGTGATGGTCGTCAAAATAGGGCTGGAAGCTAAGGCTGGGTCAACGTTCATGCTTTTGAGTAAAAGTGGAATAGTTCCGCCAAGAGATACAGCCAATAAGGTGTTAACCGTTAAAGCACCACCAAGCACTATTCCCAAGAAAATATCACCTTGTAAGTTAGAGTTTTGGCAAGCAGCAGGAGATTATAATCATAAATATCACCCTGTATTTACTTGTACCTAATAAAGTGCGAGATACTTAATTTCCGCGAACTACCTACCCCAATACCTCCGCATTCCGCAACCAAAGATCCGTTTGTGGAAAAGGAATCTCTACTCCATTTATCCGAAAAAGTTTAGTGATGCGATAGCGCAATTCACTTTTGGTAAATTCAATTCTTAAGTTATTATTACTGAAAAATAGTAAGGTGAAATCCAGAGAGGAATTTCCGAAGCCATTAAATTGGACAGCTGATTTTGGCGTTTTTAAAACGTTATGGTGTTCATGGGCTGCTTGAAGTAATAAGTTGGTGACAAGATCTATATCAGAGGAATAGGCTACTCCAACGCTCACTGCAAATCTAGTAGGAGTAGCATTATGCGTCCAGTTGATCGCTTTTTCTCCTACGAGTTTGGAGTTGGGAATGAGAATGGAAATTTGATCTCTGGTTTCTACTCTGGAAGTACGAATACCAATGCTGGTGACAGTACCTACGATGCCATCTACTTCAATAATATCATCGACCTCTACGGATCCTTCAATGAGTAATATCAAACCAGATACCAAATCATTGAAGGTTTGTTGTAAGCCTAATCCAATGCCTACCAAGAGCGCAGCTGCGCCTCCCCAAAGTACAGATAAGGAAAGCCCTACGGCTTCAAAAGCCATAAGTATGGCAGCGGTATAAATGATGTATTTGGCAAATTGTAAAAAGGCAAAACGTCGTCCAGCATCTACATTTCTTTTTCTAAAAAATCTTTCCAAAATCCTATTGATGAGCCATACTAGAAAACGGGCAATTGATAAGATGAAAATTGCTGCAATAATGTGGAATAAACTCAAGTGAAAATCACCAATATTGAGGAAAGGGAATTCAAGAATTTCTTTTAAGTTTTTCATGTTGAAAGGGATATAAAAAAGCCGCTTCCGCCGGAAGAGGAGCGGCTTTATAAAAAAGAGATTCAAATCGTTATCTTTTGTGGAACGTTAAAAATGGAGAGCCTTCTTGTCAGATAAGTCGGCTCACCATATAACCCCAAAAAACCAATTATTTGCCTAGACCTATCGAAAGGTCAATTCTGGCGCTTAGGCCAAGGTAAGGGCGGATCATTACCTTTTTTGTCGCTTCAATTCCTGGGATATCAGATACATTGAGGCCTTCTAGAAAAGAAGCACCTGCATTGACTCGAATGAATTTGAATAGCTTGTGATCCAGACCGAGATAGATGGGGCGGTCTACCAAGAATCCGGTGATTTCATTGCCGTTTTTATCTTCGAAATTTTGAGTGAATACACCAAGTGTCACTGAAGTGTTGCTCAATAATTTTGAGCCAAGAACACTATTGCCCAAAGGAAAAGCGATACCTAGATATGGAGAGGAACCATAATTGAAATTGGTCCAGTCACCAGAAAGATAGACTCCGCCAAATCCAATGTTCAAGGCTAAGCTATTTTCTTTTTCTTCAGTAATGTAATTGTCTACCAAACGAGTATCCGTTATTACGTAGAGTCTTTCATCTAAGATTTGTTTGACTTCCTCCTCGATTTGTGATTTTAGATCGTCAATCAAATTTTGGCGAGCAGTCGTTATTACTGCTTTTCGAGTCATGGTGCTGTCTTTTTTAATAAATGCTTTGTCTAGGTCTGCTTTTTCAAGTTTTTCAATTTTTAGTCCTACCATCTCTGAGAAAGTAGTTTGCCAGTTGACATTTTTACTCCGATATTTTTGAAGTGTATTTGACGCTAGTGTATTCATCTCTTTGATGATCTTTTTTTTCTTTTCCAAAAACTTAATGGACTTCTCTCCAGAGAGGTTTACATCAATATAGGTATGGAGCGTAGAAATTAATTTTTGTTCCAAGTTGTTGCGTTCTGAAATAGGTAATTCTTTGAAGAAGTTTAAAATGAAGTCATATTGATCAGAAGAGCGAAGCTTATAAGGAATAATTAAGGAAAGTTCAGCGGTATTGGTTTTAAACCAAGTGGCTTGATATAGTTGCTCTTTTCTTTTATCACTTAGCAGGTTTAATTCTGATCTTTTGGCAGGGAGAATAAGCAATTCTACCATTTCGATTTGAGTAGGAACCATTCCTTTAAAAACCATGGCTTTTTCAGCGGGTAAAGGCTGGCCTTCATTGAATCAGTTGCGTTCCAAGTCATAGGTGACGGTGGTAAATTGTGCAAAAGTAGTTGCTGTAAATCCAAGGAAAGCAAAAATTAGGACGGTAAAGTTTTTCATTATTTGTGTTTTAAAAAAAATGAAATTTATTCAGGTTGTTGCTTTTTCTCACCCCCGAACCTTGTTTTTATAAAGATTGGGGGTGAGTAATGAGCGCGTTAGTTTTTGATGTTTTTGATAGTTGGTGCAGTAAAGACCTCGATTTGCTTCTAGGTCACAAAAAAAGATGATTTTTTTTTGAAGCGTTTATTTTGGGTGGATATGCTACTTGATTGGTGTAGCGATCATTTAGTGACTTTTAGGATGGAAATTGTCTTTGTCTAATAAAATGAAAATACCTTTTTTATAGAGGACAAAATTAAGAGCAATGAATAAGGAGTTTTTACAGATTGGACTTTTTACTGGAATTATTATCGCTACTGTGATTGTAGCTTATATTGTTAATCGATTTTTTGTTCGTCTCATTCGTCGTTCAACGGAAGTGATGAACAGTGATCCGACGAATTATCAATTCTTGAGGCATGCTTCTTCTGGTTTAATTTATATTGTTGGCTTTAGTGTGGCCATATACTCCTTGCCGGCTTTGCGTACTTTAGCTAGTTCTTTATTGGCTGGTGCGGGTATTTTGGCGGTAGCAGTAGGATTTGCGTCTCAACATGCATTGGGGAATGTGATTAGTGGAATTTTTATCGTCGTCTTTAAGCCTTTTAGAGTACATGATCGACTAAAGCTGCGAGAGTTTATTGGTGTGGTCGAGGACATTACTTTGCGACATACCGTTATCAGAGATTTTGAAAATAAGAGAATCATTATTCCTAATACCGTGATTAGCAATGAAATTATTGTTAATTCTGATTTTGTAGAGGATAAGATTTGTAAGTGGATTGATGTTGGAATTAGTTATGATAGTGATATTGATAAGGCGAAAATAATTATAGAGGAGGAAGTGATGAAGCATCCATTGCATGTAGATCCTCGGACGGAGGAGCAGGTGACTAATGGAGAGCCAGAGGTGCCAGTGCGAGTGATTCTATTGGGAGAGTATTCCGTTAATTTGCGAGCCTGGGCTTGGGCTATGAATTCTCCTAATGGTTTTGTATTAAGTTGTGATTTGTTGGAAAGTATAAAAAAACGTTTTGATTCAGAAGGAATAGAAATTCCTTTTCCGCATAGAACATTGGTTTATAAAAAAGAATTGTAAAGAAAGTTATTTCAAAATTTCTTAATTTTAAAACAATGAAGAATCACCCAAGAAAACAAACGAGAAAAAGGGCAGGACTAGCTCCGGGTTCCGTAGTGTTTACCGGAAATCAAAAGGTAGAGAAAATTGTTGTCCACTACTTGCAATATGATACGGAAAGCTTGGAAGAGAAAACCTTACACAATCAGGAGTCGATTACCTTTCACCAATCCCCAGAAGATAAAATAGATTGGTATGACTTACGGGGTTTGCATGATACCGAATTGATAGAGTTATTAGGGAAAACTTTTGATATTCACTCCTTGGTATTAGAAGATGTAGCAGATGTGAATCAACGACCAAAGTTTGACGAATATGAAAAGGGGAATTTTATCATCCTGCGGGCTTTGTCTTTTAATAAAGAAAGCTTAGAAATTAAAACAGAGCAGGTAGGTATTTTTTTTCGGAAAGGATTGCTCGTTTCTTTTCAGGAAAATGAAAGCGATCTTTTTGAGGCCGTCCGGAAGCGTGTATTGAGTGGACGAGGTAAGGTTCGCCAAAGGGGAGCAGACTATTTGGCTTATGCCTTGATTGATAATGTGGTGGATCATTATTATATCATCCTCGATC
>CAYQRA010000203.1:0-9732 GCA_964419315.1 uncultured Saprospiraceae bacterium
TACGCCCGATCAAGGAACTCAAAGGCTTTGAAAAGTTTTCCCTAGAAGCAGGTGCATCCAAAACCGTCAAATTTATTTTGACCGATAAGGAGCTCGGCTTTTATGACAACCAAGGTAAGTTCATCGTTGAACCAGGTGGTTTCAATATCATGGTAGGCGCTAATTCCTTGGAGTACTTGACAAAGTCCTGGGTGAAAAAATAAACCTTGGAAAGAAAATTCGAAGTTTTTCAAAGAACAAAATTGAAGTTTCTTTGCGGGGCTTCTAGCTTTAGTGCTTGGGCAAAATTAGCAGAAATTCCGTTTCCTTTCTTTTTATAGGATTCGGCGGATCTCAATTTGTCCAAGCACTATTTTTATTTTAATATTAAATGTATACAGCATGCAGTTTAAACACTTCCTTCTTCTTGTTTGTTTTTTTGTCCTTCCTTTTGTTTCTGTTTCGGCGCAAGGCTTTTTAAAAGCAGAAGGTAAAGATATTGTGGATGAAAACAGTGAACCTTTTCTCTTGAGAGGAATGGGCTTAGGAGGTTGGATGGTTCAAGAAGGCTACATGCTACAAACCGCTAGTTTTGCTGGACCGCAACATGCAATCAGAGCAAAAGTGGAAGAACTGATTGGTGAGGCCGATACAGAATTATTTTATGATGCTTGGCTCAATAATCATGTTCGCAAAGCAGATATTGATGCCTTAAAGTCCTGGGGATTTAATTCTGTTCGACTGCCCATGCATTATAATTTATTCACCTTGCCAATTGAAGACGAACCTGTTGCAGGAGAACAGACTTGGCTCGATAGAGGATTTGTGATGACCGATAGTTTGATTTCTTGGTGCAAGCAAAATGAGATGTATGTGATTCTTGATCTTCATGCAGCACCCGGTGGCCAAGGAATGGACCAAGCGATTTCTGACTATGACCCTAGCAAACCCTCCCTCTGGGAAAGTGTAGACAATCAGAATAAAACAATTGCACTTTGGAAAAGAATCGCAGAAAGATATGCTGATGAACCTTGGGTAGCAGGCTATGATCTACTCAATGAAGTCAATTGGGAATTGCCCAATAATGCGGCTCTGAAAAGTATTTACCTAAAAATAACGGAGGCCATTCGAGAAGTGGATACCCGGCATATTATTTTTATAGAGGGCAATTGGTTTGCCAATGATTTTACGGGACTTACCCCACCTTGGGAAGACAACATCGTTTACAGTCCACACAAATATTGGTCTTTCAATGATGTCGGTTCTATCCAATGGGTACTCAATATTCGCGAGGAACACAAGGTGCCTTTATACCTAGGAGAAAGTGGCGAAAACTCCAATACTTGGTTTCGAGATGCCATTCATCTACTCGAAGAAAACAACATTGGTTGGGCTTGGTGGCCGATGAAAAAAGTGGAATCCATTGCCGGTCCATTATCTGTAATCAAAACAGATAATTACCAAACCCTTTTGGACTATTGGAATGGTACAGGACCGACGCCCACCGCTGCTTTTGCCAAGTCTGCTTTACTGGAACTCACCGAAAACTTAAAATTTGAAAATTGTATTTTTCAAAAGGATGTCATCGACGCGATGTTTCGACAAGTCGTATCGGATGAAGTGATTCCTTTTAAGACTCAATCCATCCCCGGAATCGTCTACGCTACAGATTTTGATATGGGGCGAAATGGCATTGCTTACTTTGATGCGGATGTTGCTAATTATAATGTTTCCACTGGTGTTTTTACCGCTTGGAATAATGGTTGGGCTTATCGCAATGATGGAGTGGATATTGAAGTCACAGAAGACAATGTCAATAGCAATGGCTATAATGTGGGTTGGTTAAATACAGGAGAATGGATGCAGTATGACATCGATGTTACCGAAAATAAAGTATACGATATCGAAGTAAGAGTAGCTTCTACCAATGATAATGGTATATTCCGTTTTGGTGTAGATGGATCAGACCTCACGACCTTAGTAAGTGTTCCGAATACCGGAGGTTGGCAAGATTGGCAAACCGTAACAATCCCAGATGTAGTTTTAAATACTAGTGATAAAAAACTCCTTTTTAAAGTAGAAGAAGGTGTTTTTAATTTAGGTAGTTTTAACTTTAAAGCTACAGGGATTAGCCAAAGTGTCGCTACTAAATTTCTTTCTGCAAGTACCCTGGATGAACAAACGGTAGAATTGAATATCAACAAAAGAATCATTGGTCCCATGTCCACTGGGGATGCTGGTTTTACGATTAGCGTAAATGGTTCGACCGTTCCAATTACGAATGTGGTCTTAAGTCCAACAAATACTCGCACTATATTATTCACCGTAAATCATACCTTTAAACCGGTTGATGAAATCCGAATTTCTTATGGTGGTATTCCTCCAGTAGATGCGGTGGATAATATTAGTTTAGAAAGTTTTAATCAGCGGCTAGTTAAGAATAATATTATTGTTGTTCATCCGGTTCCGGGAAGAATTCAAGCGGAGGATTATTTCTTTCAGGTCGGTATGCAGTTGGAGAATACCTCGGATGCTGGTGGAGGTCAAAACATTGGCTTTCTAGACCAAGGAGATTATGCCGATTATTTAATTGAGGTAGCGAGTACTGGTATTTATGAAGTGACTTATCGAACGGCGGCGGAAAGTGCTACCGGCAGAATAAAATTACAAATCAAAGAAGCGGATAATAGTTTTAGAACTTTACAAACGGTCAATTTTCCTCCCACAGGAGGTTGGCAAGAATGGGCCAATACAAGCTCTACGCTTTCTTTTCCCGAAACAGGGCAATTCCATATTCGCCTGCAAATCGAAGGTGCTCAGTTTAATGTAAATTGGTTTGATTTTGCAAATCTTACGGCCACAGAAGATTTAAGTGATGGAAGTTTGATAAAGGTATATCCCAATCCCAGCGAGGGCGTTTTTAACGTCTCTGGCACCTTTGGAGAAGTGATTCCTTTGGAACTAGAAGTCTATAATGCGCTTGGCCAACAAGTCTATGCTAAGTCCGTTCAAGCTGGAGATTTAATAGAAGAATCCTTGGATCTAAGGGCTTTGCCAAATGCGTATTATTACCTTGCAATAAAATCTAATGGACGTTTATTATTGACGCGGAAGTTATTGAAGTGGTAGCAACTACTCAGATAAGTTTACGACTTCTAAATTTCTGAACAACAATTTCAGGAAAGAGAAAACCTTATTTTTTTGCATGTCGTTTGATATAATAATAGGTTTCCATTTGAGACCGATTGCTGACCTCTTCCAAATCATTTTTGTATTCGTTGCTGTATTTGCCATCAATCCAACGTGCTTTTACATTGTCGTCCAATTGAATTTGAATAAAGTCGAGAATCTGTTCTCGAATATTTTCATCGTAAATGGGAAAGATCGTTTCTATCCGATGACTTAGGTTACGAGTCATCCAATCGGCAGAAGAAAGATAAATTTTTTCGTATCCGTGGTTATGGAAAATAAAGACTCTAGCGTGTTCCAAAAATCGATCAACGATACTAATGATCTGAATGTTTTCACTCAAACCTTCAATCCCCGGAACGATACAGCAAATTCCTCTAATAATCATTTTAATCTTCACTCCAGCTCTGCTTGCCTTGTACAACAGACTGATCATCTTTCGATCTTGCAAGCTATTCATTTTTAAAATAATCTTGGCCTTTTTACCTTTTTTGGCAGCAGCAATTTCGTTGTGGATTAATTGTTCCAATTTCGGTCGCAAATTAAACTGTCCAACCAAAAGATGCTTAAATTCTGTTTTTGGTGCTTTTTCTGTTTCGAGGATAGAAAAAACGCGCGCCACTTCTTTGGTGATTTTTTGATCGTGAGTGAAAATTCCAAAATCACTGTATATCTTAGCCGTATCTTCATGGAAATTACCCGTACTCAAATAAGTGTACAAGGAACTTCTCCCTTTTTCTTTTCGGACGATTAAAGCCAATTTGGAATGTACTTTTAGTCCCGGAAAACTATAATGCACTTTAGCACCTGCTTTTTCTAATCGTTCTCCCCATTTCAAATTCGCCGCTTCGTCAAAGCGAGCTTTTACTTCAATAAATACAGTGACTTGCTTGCCCTCTTTAACCGCAGCAATCAAAGCGTTCATAATACGAGACCGTCGGGCAACTCGATACTGAACAATCTTGATATGCGTTACATTCGGATCTTTCGCTGCTTCTTCAAAAAAGCGAATCGTAGATTCATAAGAATGATAAGGCACATGGATTAGATGGTCTTTTTTCCGAATCGCCGCAAAATAATTTTTCGGTTTTTCTAAAGGATTATAGGGGAGTGGCGGGAGTGGAATATTCATTAGATTATCCATTCCAAAAGTAGGGAACTTAAAGAAGTCAGAATTATTATGATACCGTCCTTCTGGCAAAAGATCGTACTCTTCCAAATCAAAAGTTTCCATTAGGAAATTTAGAAGATGTTGCGGCATTTCCCGATCATAAACAAAACGAGAGGCAGGCCCCACATTTCTTTTGCTTAAACTTTTTCGAATTTTAGCAATCAAATCTCCAGAGTATTCATCTTCAATATACAATTCTGCATCTCGACTCAGTTTTACGGAAAAAGAATCCACAATAATATAGCCCGGGAAAAGCCAGCTGGCCATAAACCGAACCACGTCATCCAACATGATGATATTGTGTTTGCCTTTTTCAGAAGGAATCTTGACAAAGCGTGGCAAGTGATCAGAAGGGATTTTGACAATGGCGTATTGATTGCGACTTCTCCGTTGTCCTTTATTCCTCAAAATCATGGTGAGGTAAAGGGCCGCATTATTGAGAAATGGCTTAATCTTATTTTTGACGAGGAGTACCGGCTGCACAAAGGGCAGCATATTATCCATAAAATAATTATTGATAAATTCGCATTGTTCATCATCCAGATCGCTGTAGTGAAGCAAATTGATATTGAACAACTCTAATTCAGGGAGAATACTTTTTGTAAAAATTTCACTAAATTTTTCCTGTTGTAAATTGACCGTATCCAAAACCGATTTTAAGATAACTTCCGGATCGAAATGCAATTTACGTTTGGTCTTTTTTCCTACCCGCACCAAGTTTCGGTGATTGGAGACTCTTACTCTAAAAAATTCGTCTAAGTTGGAAGAGTAAATAGCCAAAAATTTCATTCGTTCAAATAAAGGAACCCGCTCATCCATCGCTTCTTGCAAAACCCGATAGTTAAAAGACAACCAACTAATATCCCTACCGAGATAATATTTGTTTTTCTTCTTTTCTAAAAGATTTTGTAGGTCTAAATCTAATTCCTTCATTTTTTTACTCGTATGTTTTTACAATAAATAAACCGCCTAAACTTTAGCATAATTAATCGCAGATTGATCCCATTGAGGAGCTTCTTTGATGGCATTTATCAAGTCCTCTACCTCTTCTATTACGGTCCAAATACCTCGATGTTGTTCTCCCATAAACTTTTCTTCAATGGCTTTTTCAAACATCGCCAGCATTGGATCATAATATCCATTCTGATTATAAATAATAATAGGTTTTACAAATTTTCCTAGTCGCTTCAAGGTGATGACCTCCAGCAATTCTTCGAAAGTCCCCGTTCCGCCTGGAAGTGCAATCACTGCATCAACGTCCACAAGGAGCAATCGTTTCCGTTCCCGCATATCGTCCACTTTGATCAACTCCGTCAATCCATTGTGTTGCCATTCTACCTCCGTCATAAAATGAGGAATAATTCCAATAACCGCTCCTCCAAAAGCCAAAGCAGCATTGGCCAATTGCCCCATCAATCCCGCAGAACCACCACCATATACCGTAGTAATATTATTTTCGGCCAGTAATTGCCCCATCGCTGCGGCTCCATCAAAATAATCCTGACTAATTTTATCACTAGAGGCGCAATAGACACAAACTTTTTTAATCATGATTCTCGTTTCAATGGTTGCTACAAAATAAGGATTCTTCCACGCTTTTTCTTTAAAAAAGACTAATTTGACCTCCTTTTTCTTCATGAAAAACAGGGCCTCTTGTCTTGGCAGGGCAGCTCTCTTTTACCGCTTGCGCCAAATATAAGGATAAATCTGGCGCAAGAATGTTATCTGGTTCATGGGTAAAGAAATACACTTCTCTCATTCCATGGTCTAACCAAACCTTTAGGCGTTCCACCCAAGCGTCAATACGCTGAAAATCAGTCGGATGCAAACCATTTCCGACAAATCGAACCAATACTTTTTCCAATGTTAAATTTTGGTGTAAAACATCTCTTCGACCTGCTACATCGGTAATAACCGTTGCTATTCCTCTTTTTTGTAGCAAATCAAATGCTTTTTGTCCATCTGGGGTAAACCAAGATGCCTCTCTAAATTCTACTGATAATGGAATTTCAGAGGGCCACCGATTTAGAAAATTCTCTAAAATGGGGACTTGCTCGAGTTTGAAGTAGGGAGGCATTTGTATAAAACAACAGCCCAACTTTTCTTCTAAACCCGCTACCGCTTTGCAAAAACTGCTAATGAGCTGAGTACCAAGACCTAAGCTTTGACTATGACTGATCGTTTGTGGGATTTTTGGACAAAACTTGAAATCTGGTGCGGATTCCTTGTACCATTTTTCGATGGTTCCCTGATCTGGAATTCGATAATGAGTCGTATTGAGTTCAATCGTATTGAATTGTCGGGAATAATACCAGAGAAATTCTTTAGTCGGGGTTTTTGGAGGATATACTTTTCCGACCCATTCTTTCATACTCCAACCCGTACATCCTATATAAACGGAAGCCAAATCACTTGGCTTTGCTAAATTTTTAAGCACATTCTCCGTCTGATGGCTATCTGGCGGGAGCTTAAAATCAACATTGGTGAGGTCTGTTAGTTTTCCGAATTTCATAGAGTGGGGGCTAATAGAAAGGTAACTTTCTCGTTCTATTTTTCTTTGCTCGAAAATATAAAAAATCTGCTGCTTTGACAACTTAGAGTACCTACAAAAGAAGAACTTTTTATCTTTGGTAATTTTACAGAAATGGCAATGATTTATCGGCTATGCGGTCTTGCGATTGTAAAACCCTACACCTTAGACGCGATACCCGCGACCTCTGCAAGTGCTTGGATAAAAATAGGTTTAAGAAAATGATCGAGGATATTTTATTGCTAATTGAGAGGCAAAAAATGGAATTCCCCCTGTGGGTAATGAGTATTTTTGTAACGAAGAGTAGCACTAAAATAGACCTTCATTTTGCTATAGTTTAATTTCGTGAATTACTACTACTTTGTCACTATTAGAAGTGAGGCTGAAAGTCTCAGATTCCGAAACTTGGGGCATCGTCCCAAGTGGTAATAGGAAAGAAGAATCAGGCTGAAGGCCTGAGACTCCTCGTTCTGTTAAGAGTCACAGACCTTCAGCCTGCACAACATCGATATTTTTTCTTGGGACGATGTCTCAAGTTTTAGAACCCCAGGCCTTCAGCCTGAAATCTGGCGATTGATTTTAAAGTGACAAAATAGTATTACTTAACAAAAAATTCATAATTAATGATAATTTTGCCGCAGCTTAAGAGTAAACAAAAAAGGAGAGCATAAGATGAAAGGATATTTTATCACAGGAATTGATACGGAAATCGGTAAAACAGTTGCATCAGCGGCACTCACTCAGTTTTTAAAAGCAGATTATTGGAAACCCGTTCAGTCCGGTGATTTGCACCATACGGATACGGATAAAGTGAAAAGTTGGGTAGAAAACTCGAAGACGGTATTTCATCAAGAAGGCTATCGCTTACATCAACCCATGTCTCCCCATGCTTCCGCAGCAGCGGATGGGGTTGAGATTAGATTAGCGGAGTTTAAAATCCCGACAACCAGTAATACCCTAATCGTAGAAGGAGCGGGAGGCCTTTTAGTTCCTTTAAATGATACCGAAACGGTGATCGATTTAATTGCAAAAATTGGCCTGCCAGTTATCCTCGTTTCCAAACATCGACTAGGTAATATCAACCATACTTTACTGAGTATTGAAGCGCTAAAAAATCGCAATATAAAAATTCATGGAATCTTATTTAATGGTGAAGAAATCACTGGAACTAGTTCCATCATTGCCAAAATGAGCGGAGTTAAGATATTGGGAACTTTGCCTACTTTGGATCAAATTGACCAGAAGAGTATTAGTGCTCTTGCAAATACCTTTCAGCCTAGCGATTTTCAGGAATAGCATCAGAGCTTGCAGGTTTTCGCCGAGTTCCAAATGGAACTCTTTAACACAAATCACCATCCACTTCAATAAATTAAGGACGCTTTATGGATCAAGTAAAAGAAAAATCAATCGCCACTATAGACCAAGAAATTATTTGGCATCCCTATACCCAAATGAAAACGGCAGGTCTTCCCATCGCGGTAAAATCGGCAAAAGATGCCACCTTATATACAGAGGAAGGTCATGAATTTATAGATGCGATCTCTTCTTGGTGGGTCACTTTACACGGTCATTCCAATGCCTATTTGGCGCAAAAAATATTTGAACAATTGCAAACCTTGGATCATGTTATTTTTGCAGGGTTTACGCATCCGGCAGCGGTCACCCTCGGACAAAGATTGCTGACTCATCTTCCTTCTAATCAAAGTCGATTATTTTTTACCGATAATGGTTCTACGGCGGTTGAAGTTGGACTAAAAATGGCGATTCAATATTTCCAAAATACCGGAAAGCCAAGAGGCAAAATTATCGCCTTAGAAGACGCTTATCACGGAGATACCTTTGGGGCGATGTCTGTCGGAGGTTCTCAATTTTTTCAAGGACCATTCGGAGATTATTTATTTTCGGTATCCACTATTCCAACGCCAGTCAAAGGGAGAGAAGCGGAAGCTATTGCTGCTTTGAAAAAAATATTAGCAGAGGAAGAAGTCGCCGTTTTTATCTTCGAACCATTAGTACAAGGAGCGGGGGGAATGCAAATGTATTCACCGGAAGTCTTAGATCAATTGATCGCATTATGCCAAGAACAAGGAGTCCTTTGCCTTGCCGATGAAGTGATGACCGGATTTGGGCGTACGGGAAAATTCTTTGCCAGCGATTATCTAACAAATCAACCTGATATCCTTGCCTTTTCTAAAGGATTAACCGGAGGGACTTTACCAATGGCCATTACCTCTTGTACGGATCAGATTTTTCAAGCTTTTTACTCCACCGATAAAACCAAAACGCTATATCACGGGCATTCCTATACCGGAAATCCAGTAGGATGTGCCGCTGCACTGGCAAGTCTGGACTTGCTGGAAGAAACGGAAACTTGGGATAAAATTGCCAATATTGCCTGCCAACACGAAGCTTTTAGTCCAAAGATCGCTGAGCATCCAATGGTCAAGGAAGTTCGCCAAAGAGGCACCATCTTGGCCATAGAACTCCATTCTGCCGAAGGCTCCTCCTATTTCAATAGCATTAGAGATCAACTCAATACCTTTTTTATTAAGGAAAAAGTTTTGCTGAGGCCGCTAGGCAATATCGTGTACATACTACCTCCATTTTGTATTTCAGAACAACAATTAGCACGAGTTTATGAGGTAATTGAAATGGCCATTAAGCATATCCACGAAACAGCCTAGCATCGGAATTGGTGATTTTAGTTATACAAAGAGCGATAGGATAAGTAGGAGGGAAGAGTGGAAATAATTCATTTTTGACTAAAAAATACCAAGACTCACTACCAACATTTGGAAAATTGGTCATACTTTGGGGACGCTACGGGCTTGACTTTAGAACATGCATTTTTAATGCAGCTAAG
>CAYQRA010000204.1:0-9723 GCA_964419315.1 uncultured Saprospiraceae bacterium
GGATGCTCCTTGCGTGGATATTTGTCCAACGGAGTCATTGTACTTTCGAGAGGATGGAATTGTAGATTTTGATAAAGACCGATGTATTGGTTGTAAGTCTTGTATGCAAGCCTGTCCATATGATGCCTTATATATTGATCCAGAGACAAGTACCGCAGCCAAATGTAATTATTGTGCAAATCGCATAGATGTTGGTCTTGAACCAGCTTGCGTAAATGTTTGTCCGGAGCATGCGATCATTTCTGGCGACATGGAAGATTCCAGTTCTGAAATCGCCACTTTGTTGGCCCAACAAGCGGTCAAAGTCCGCAAAGCAGAAAAAGGAACGAACCCTAATTTATTTTATATCGATGCCGACGACTTATCGCTAAACCCCACTGCGACCGAAAAATCAGAGGATTACTTTTGGAATAGCCAAGGACTAGGAGTTGGCCATTTTGCTAAAGAAGCAGAAAAACTAGCCTTTTCCAATGGAGATGTAGTCCAAGCTTTGATGGAAGCCAATCAAGCAAGTGCAGGAGAAGTTGCAGAAAAAGGTAGCGCCAAATCAATTGACTTGATGATGGGCAAAGGACGTCGAATTTACGATGCGCCAGATAAGGGTATCCTTTGGGGGTGGGAAGTTTCCGCCTATGTGTGGACCAAAGCCATTTCAGCAGGTGCTTTTTTAGTTCCCTTTTTGGCTTGGGCTTTTGGTTTCGCAGATCCTAGCGCCCAAATCTTTTCTTGGGGAATCGGAATCAGTCTATTCTTTCTAGCCTTAACCGGAGGATTATTAGTAATGGATTTGGATCGCCCAGAACGATTTTTATATGTTTTATTGCGTCCTCAATGGGGCTCGTGGTTGGTCAAAGGGGGATATGCAATTAGTCTCTATGGTGCTTTATTGACCCTTTTGGGATTTTTGTTTTGGCAAGGGAATGTATCCTTGCTTATTCCTGTCTTATGGTTAACAGCCATCGTGGCAGTAGTAGTAGCCGTTTATACCGCCTTCTTATTTGCACAAGCTAAAGGAAGAGATTTTTGGCAAAGCCCTACCTTATCCATTCACATGTTATTACATAGTTTTTTAGCGGGCGCAGCTACCTTAGGGTTTTTGGCGCTTTTACTGGAAAGTCCCTTGGGTTGGTTGGCTTATTTAAAAACCGTACTCTATCTTGGTTTGGGCATCAATTTAGCCACCATGTTGATTGAATTGACCATCACCCATCCAACCGAAGACGCTAAAAGAACAGTGGATATGATCCTAAGCGGTCCTTATAAAGCCTTGTTTTGGATCGGCGTTATTGCTTTTGGAAATCTAATTCCCTTGGCGCTTTTGATGTTGACAGATTCTAGTGCCGTGAGTTTAGCGGGCATCGGATTCCTCATTTTGATTGGTATTTATATTACAGAACACATTTGGGTGGAAGCGCCTCAGCGTTTACCACTTTCCTAATCTTCTTTTATGGCACATAAGAAACCATCTTTGATTGAACGGCTAGCAGAGTCGATTGGGATTATTCCAAATCTCCATAAAAAGTCGACGGAAGCACCGATTACTCCTTTGGCCGAAAAAGGAAAGCTGACCGCTTTCCCCCCTTTAGATCAATGGGATGATTGGGTAGAATATGAAGCTACCGCTTGGCCGAAAAAAGAAAAAAGACATTATACCATTGTTCCCACCACTTGCTTCAATTGCGAAAGTGCTTGTGGCCTTACCGCTTATGTCGACAAAGAGAAAGGAAGCATCAGGAAGTTTGAAGGCAATCCTTACCATCCCGGAAGCCGTGGGCGAAATTGTGCCAAAGGCCCCGCTACGATTAATCAAATTACCGATCCAGACCGTATTCTCTATCCCTTAAAAAGGGTGGGTAAAAGAGGAGGAGGAGAATGGGAAAGAGTAAGTTGGGATGAAATATTAGACACCATTGCTGCGCGAATGCGCAAGGCCATTCAAGAAAAAAGAAATAACGAAATTGCCTATCATGTTGGTCGTCCCGGACATGAAGGCTACGCCAATCGCGTGATCCAAAGTTGGGGCGTTGATGGACATAATAGCCATACCAATATCTGTTCCTCCGGAGCTCGGTTTGGATACAACCTCTGGTACGGATATGATCGACCTTCACCAGATCATGCCAATGCCAAATTCATTCTTTTGATTTCAGCGCATCTCGAAAGTGGTCATTATTTCAACCCACATGCACAACGAATTATTGAGGCCAAAATGAAAGGTGCAAAATTGGCGACGATGGACCCCCGATTGTCCAATACCGCCTCAATGTCTGATTATTGGATGCCTTCCTATCCGGGTTCAGAAGCAGCCGTTTTATTGGCGATGGCCAAGATTATTATCGACCGTGGATTGTATAACCGAGCCTACATGGAAAAGTGGGTTAACTGGGAATCTTATTTAGAACAAAGACATCCAGAGAGTCCTATTGACTTTGATGTTTTTATAGAAAAAATGGGCGCTGAATATGCAGCATACACTCCGGAGTTTGCAGAAAAAGAAAGTGGGGTAAAAGCGGACATGATTCGCGAGATCGCTGTAAAAATTGGAGAAGCTGGTGAACGCTTTGCTTCGCATAATTGGCGAGCTGCCGCTGCTGGAAACCTTGGAGGTTGGTGTGTTTCTAGAGCTTTACATTTTCTGACCGTACTTACGGGAGCGGTAGGAACCGTGGGTGGCACTTCGCCGAATAGTTGGAACAAATTTAAGCCTAAATTCTTCGATACCCCACCAGCCCAAAAATTTTGGAATGATTTACATTTTCCAAATGAGTATCCCTTGTCCTTTTTTGAAATGAGTTTTTTATTGCCGCATTTCCTTAAAGAAGGTCGTGGGAAAATGGATGTCTATTTTTCCAGAGTTTTTAATCCGGTTTGGACTTATCCCGATGGTTTTACTTGGATGGAAGCTTTTATGGACGAAGATCTTTTTGGACTCCATGCAGCGATGACGCCTACTTGGAATGAAACGGCTTTCTTTGCCGATTATGTATTGCCGATGGGACATTCGGCGGAGCGCCATGATTTAAATTCTTATGCTACCCATTCTGGGATGTGGATTGCTTTTCGACAACCTGTTTTGAGAGAGGCCGCAAGACGGGCAGGAAAGGAACAAACTTTTACTTATGAATCTAATCCAGGGGAAGTTTGGGAAGAGGATGAGTTTTGGATTGAGTTGAGTTGGAGAATAGATCCAGAGGGGGAATTGGGTATTCGCAAGCATTTTGAATCTCCTTATCGCCCGGGACAAAAAATAAGTATCGACGAGTATTATCAATACATCTTTGAACATACCAAAGGCTTACCAGAAGCTGCGGCCAAAGAAGGTTTGACGGAGTTGGATTATATGCGAAAATATGGTGCTTTTGAGGTAGAAAAACATTCTTATAAAAAGAATGAATTCATCTTGACTAAAGAGCAACTAGCAGGAGCACTTACCGATAAAAAGACTGGAGTCATTTCTAAAAACGGAAAAAACCTTGGGGTGCTCATAGGAGATACTCCATATGTTGGTTTTCCTACTCCTTCTCGAAAAAATGAATTTTTCTCGCAGACTATGGTGGATTGGAAATGGCCAGAGTATGCCATCCCTACTTATATTAAAAGTCATATCCACGAAGAGAATCTAGATAAGGAAAAAGGGGAGTATGTTTTAGTCCCAACTTTTCGATTGCCGACACTGATTCACTCCCGTTCTGGAAATGCAAAATGGCTGGTGGAAATTTCCAATCGAAATCCAATTTGGATGCATCCAGACGATGCAAAACGTTGGGGTTTTGAAACCGGAGATATTGTAAAATTGAATACAGATATCGGATATTTTATAGATAAAGTTTGGGTAACCCAAGGGATGAAGCCAGGAGTTATTGCTTGTTCCCACCACCTCGGACGCTGGCGACGCCAGCAAGATCAGGGCAACCGATGGGCCACCAACACGGTCGAAATTGTCAATCCGAAAAAAGGAGAATGGAAGATGAATACCAAGCAAGGAGTACGCCCCTTCAAATCGGATGATCCAGATAGTTCGCGAGTCTTTTGGCTAGATGGTGGGGTTCACCAAAATATTACTCATGCGGTGCATCCTGACCCAATTAGTGGCATGCACTGTTGGCATCAACGAGTAAGAATAGAGGTCCCCGGTCCTGATGATCAGTACGGCGATATCTTTGTAGACACCAATAAATCCCATGAGATGTACAAGGAGTGGTTGGCCAAAACCAGACCAGCTCCGGGGCCAGACGGGTTGCGACGACCACTGTGGTTTAAGCGTCCAGTAAAACCAGTAGACGATGTCTATTATTTAGATCGGGTGGATCAAAATGGGGAGTTGAAATCTTAAGCGAAGCACTAGTCTACTGTTTTACAAATTAAATGTGCGCTCACTTACTTAAGATATTTTTTTAACTTTGGTTTTAATGGAAGATAAATCTTGTAAAACACCGCGCTGGAGATTATTAAAAGCGCATTTAAATAATTTGCCGCCTACCGCTTTTTCTAAACATATAGAAGCGGACGAGAAGGCCATAATTGTTGATGTCAGAACTCCGAGTGAATTTGCGATTGGTCATATACCCAGAGCCATAAATATCAGTTATCTGGCAGAAGACTTTTGGGATCAAACGGAGCAATTGAACCCTGAGCACACCATTTTTGTTTACTGTCGGACGGGTAGACGCAGTATCAGAGCTTGTACCTTAATGCGCAACGGCGGATTTAATAATGAGAGAATTTTTAACCTAGAGGGCGGATATATTTTATGGGAAGAAGAGATGGGAAAATGATGAAAAATTATTTTTCTATTGGAAACGTCTTCCTCCAGACCTATTTTTAATTTCCCAAGCTACCGCTATTATTTTAATCAAAAGGAGCAGTTTTAAAGTTCATTCTTTAGCTGGCCAGAGTCAATATGGAGCACCCTATTGAAAAGGCGCTAGTTGTGTGATTGAATTTTAATCGTACTCCTAAATTGTAAGTGCAATGAATGTAATTGAATTTTTAAGTCAACCTTGGCATTGGTCCGTTTCTGGATTAATGATTTCCTTGGTGATGTTTTTATTGATTTATTTGGGACAACGTTTTGGGGTCTCTTCTTCTTTTCAGGCCATGTGTTCGATTGGCGGTGCCGGGAGTTTTATTGAATATTTTGATTATGATTGGAAAAAGCAGGATTGGCTTTTGGTGTTTGCTTTTGGGGCTATTTTAGGAGGAGGAATAGGGACTGGTTTTTTAGCAAGTCCTGAGCCGGTAGCCATTTCTGCAGCCACCATTAGTGATCTAGAAAGCTTAGGGATTCAAGTTCCTAAAAATATTGAGGAGGGGAAGGGCTTTATTCCACACGACTTACTTAGCTTCGGAATGTTGGGGTCGATCAAAGGATTTATACTGATCGTTGTGGGTGGTTTTTTTGTAGGTTTTGGGACGCGTTATGCTGGAGGTTGTACTTCTGGACATGCCATCACAGGTTTGTCTAATTTGCAAATGCCTTCCTTGGTAGCCGTGATTGGTTTTTTTATTGGCGGATTGTTTACCACTTTTATTTTATTGCCTATTATTTTGGCTTAACCAAACGGTTCTTAGAGAAGTGTTTTTAAAATTAGAAAGATGAGATTATTGCGATTTTTAGTAGTTGGGATATTGTTTGGAATTGTCATGACCAAATCGGAAGCCGTATCTTGGTTTAGAATTCAAGAGATGTTTCGCTTCCAAGCTTTTCATATGTATGGAATTATCGGAGTAGCCGTAGTGAGCGGAGCGATCATGCATTTTTTGATTAAAAAAGGAAAGATGAATAATATCTTTGGAGATCAGGTGATTTTTGCCGATAAGCCCAAAACCTATAAAGCCAGTATTTTGGGAGGGACTATTTTTGGTCTAGGCTGGGCGATGACCGGAGCTTGTCCGGGGCCTTTATATACTTTGTTGGGGCAGGGCAATTGGATAATTTTAGTTGTGATATTTAGTGCGCTCTTGGGAGCTTTAGCTTATGGCGCTTTGCGCCCAAGGTTGCCTCATTAGAAAGCTTTCAGAACTTAGCGATGCAACCCCCCCTAAACGTAACCGATGCTTAATACCATCCTTGGTCCTCCTTTTGGTCGCCACCTTAAGTCCTAGTGACGGGAAGATTGCTGGGGAATACCTCGACAAAGTCGTTCACTTTTCTATTTTTTTCTTCTTATCCTGGAATTTGATCTACAAATGGGAAGATCGATTTTTTCCTTACCTTTTTGGAGCTGTTTTGCTGGGAGTTTTTACCGAATTTGCCCAGCAATATATACCTGGTCGCAATAGGGAATTAGTGGATGTCCTCGCAGATACCTTGGGAGTAATAGTTGCTTATGCTTGTTACCGATTTTTTCCAACGAAAATGGACCATTGGCTTAAAAGAATGGGCGCTTGATTTTCTTTTGCCTAAGAGTCAAAGGAGTCAAATTAAATAGCTAATTTGGCCACTGATAGTATTTTATTAAGAGCCTATATGAAGAAACGATTTTTAGCCTTCCTACTTTTTCCCATTTTTTGGATATCCTGTGCATCCAATTCCTCTTCCTTTTTGATGGTGGCTACTTCTGCTAATATGCAGTTTGCGATTACGGAGATCGTGGACTTATTCGAATCCGAAACAGGAATTGCCGTAGAAACGATTATCAGCTCCTCTGGAAAATTGAGTGCTCAGATTCAGGAAGGTGCGCCTTTCGATATTTTGGTTTCGGCAGATATGAAATATCCGATGGATCTTTTTGAAAAAGGCTTTACGACCACCAAACCAGCGGTTTATGCTTATGGCAAATTGGTGCTTTGGACGACTAAAGCTTCCATCACACCTAGTCTAAAAATCTTAACGGAAGAAAGGATCAAACACATTGCCATGGCGAATCCGAAAACAGCACCTTATGGGGCTGCAAGCCTACAGGTTTTAAAAAAAAATAAACTAGTGGATGTTCTAAGTTCTAAGCTAGTCTATGGGGAAAGTATTTCGCAGGTCAATCAGTTTGTAAGTACACAAGCGGCTGATCTTGGTTTTACCACCAAGGCGGTTGTCTTATCGGAAAATTTGAAAAATAAGAATAATTGGGTTGAAATTGATACATCAGATTATGCCCCAATCGAACAAGGAATTGTTGTTGTCAAAAGGTCTGGGCAGCGGAGAAAAGAAGCTCAACTATTTAAAGATTTCTTGCTCTCTAAAAAAGCGACTGCTATTTTAAATAAATATGGCTACGATACAAGGATTTTCCATTAAAATAGCCTTCACCACAAACCAAAGAAATAAGCCTTAATGGATTGGCAACCACTGATATTAACTTTTCAATTGGCCTTGATTACCACCGCTTTGCTGTTGGTCTTTGCAATGCCTTTGGCCTATTGGTTGGCCTTTTCAAAAAGTAAAATAAAACCCATTATTGAAACCTTGGTAAGTATGCCTTTGGTTTTGCCACCCACTGTTTTGGGCTTCTATTTGCTAATCGCCTTTAGCCCCGCTAATGCTTTTGGTCAATGGCTCGATCAAGTCATTGGTTTGCGATTGGTTTTTTCTTTTGAAGGGCTGGTCTTGGCTTCGATTATCTATAGTCTACCTTTTATGATTCATCCGATTCAATCTGGTTTGACCAATCTCAGTCCTTCTTTAAGAGAAGCGGCTTATGTTTTGGGGAAGTCCAAATGGACGACTTTATGGAAGGTTTTATTGCCCAATATTCGTCCTGCCTTGTTGACTGGAATTGTACTTTCTTTTGCACATACGATAGGGGAGTTTGGCGTAGTTTTAATGATTGGTGGAAATATTCCCGGCAAAACCAAAGTGGCTTCTATTGCCATTTATGATGAAGTAGAAACGATGAATTATGCTGCTGCAAATACTTACTCGCTTATTTTATTTGCGATCACTTTTGTGATCTTATTGATCGTTTATCTTTTTAACGGTGGTTATTTTACAACTCGACTAAGGCGGAATGATTGAAATTGACATCCATAAGAAATTGAATTCGGCCAAAGGGGAAATGCTTTTGGAGGTTAAGCTACAGGTTGAAGCTAAAAGCTTTGTCACTCTGTTTGGGAAATCTGGAGCGGGCAAAACCTCTTTGCTTAGAATACTATCCGGTTTGATGAAAGCGGACGCGGGCAAAATTATAGTCCATAAGGAAACATGGTTGGATTTAGAAAAAGGAATAAATTGGTCTCCACAGCAAAGAAAACTGGGATATGTCTTTCAAGATTATGCTTTGTTCCCCAATATGACGGTTTTTGAAAATCTCCAATTTGCCTTGGAAAAAGGTCAGGCCAAAAAGGAAATAGAAAAATTGGTGGAACTAATGGAGTTGGGGGATTTACAAAAACAAAAACCGCTTCATTTATCAGGTGGCCAAAAACAACGAGTGGCGCTTGCGCGCGCTTTGGTACAAAAGCCTTCCATCTTATTGCTCGACGAACCACTCTCTGCCTTGGATAGCAAAATGCGCAACAAACTCCAAAGTTATCTTTTAAAAGTCCACCAAGAGTTTAACCTCACCACTATTTTGATAAGTCACGATATTTCTGAAATACAAAAATTATCAGATAAAGTATTTGAACTGCAAGATGGGAAAATCATTCGCCAAGGTAAAACGACCGATTTTTTTTCTGGCCAAAAGCAAATGGGAAATCTGGTCTTGCAAGGAATCCTCATTGGGATGAAAACGGAAGGCTCCATTTGCGAACTAAGTATTGAGATTGGGAAAAATACCATCGTCCTAAAAAGAAGTATCGAGGATAGCGCAGCTTTAAAAATAGGAGATAAACTTTCTGTTTCTTTTGAACATCATTCGCCAAAGATTAGCAAACTTTGACCTCTCCAAATTTTTTGTGTAATGACCGATAAATTGATTGACAAAATTGCCTATCTAGAAATCGTGGATGGCAAAATCCTAAGTACCCGTTCCAAAGGCAGAAGCAAATATTATATCCCCGGTGGAAAACGAGAGAAAGGAGAAAGTGATGAAGAAACCTTGATCCGCGAAATCAAAGAAGAATTGAATGTCGATATTGATTCTACAAGTATTCAATTCGTGGGCGTTTTTACGGCACAAGCCGACGCAGCAGCGACTGGAGTAAAAGTACAGATGACCTGTTACGCTGCCCAATACTCCGGACAATTAAAAGCCAGCAACGAAATCGAAGAAATACGCTGGCTTAATTATCGAGACCTGCAAATCGTATCCCCAGTTGATCAAATCATTTTTCGATTCCTAAAAGAGAAAGGAGAATTGCAATAGCGCTCAAAAAAAGAACCCTGTATCCAAAGCAGGATACAGGATTCAAGAAGCTACCTTTAATTACTTAGTTTTTTGGTTCTCTGACAAATCCCGTGTGTGAGTCAACCAAAAAGAAGAATCCGACAGCGGAGGATCACGAGGAACGAGCTAAACCGACAACGGAGGTTCACGCTAGTAAAAAACGCTTAACTAGGCAAGCTTGTCACAGGTCTTTCAGTCACTTTTTTATTCTTCTTTTTGGTTGACCACGGGATTTGTCCAAGAACGAGCTTTTTAATAGGGGTTATCACAAGGTAAGACTAGATAGTCTTTGAGGGTAGCGACTCTGGTACTATCCGTCCATAGATTTTTATAAGTGATTACGGCATTCGGCATATACGGAATGGTTCCTCCATTGGCACAAACTGCAAACTGAATACTTCCAGCAGAAGTGGCAAAATCAGAAGGTTCGTCAAACCAAAGCAGATCATCGGTTCGAGTC
>CAYQRA010000205.1:0-9669 GCA_964419315.1 uncultured Saprospiraceae bacterium
TAGAATCGAGGTCGGAGACCTCAACGTTGATCCGTCTACGACTTGTAAGTCGTAATGAACAGTTTGTTTTTTGTTGAAAACTATCAATTTGAAATTCGCTTGATTTTATGCGTGTTTAATTTGTTGTTTCGAATAACAATGGTAATTTCGAAAAACAGGGTTACGACAACTTATAAAACAATAAGACAATGAAATTAAAAAATAGGAACCGTAATTTATCTTACTCAATGGTGCTTAAGCTGTCTTTCCTGATGCTAATAGGTTCGCCTTGGATGGGGCTTTCACAGAATTTAACCCCAAGCACGAATATTAGTATCACGAAGACTTGGTCGCAAGAACCTAATGGATACACCTATCCAATGGGGATTTTTGTTCCCAGCGGTCCGGTACCTGAAGGAGGCTTCCCTTTGGGGATATTACTTCATGGGAATGGGGGGAATGGACCCGCAATGATTAGCCAGTTCAACAACCCCCTATCCTGTCATATCCTTGTCGCACCAACGGGGTATCAAAATAGTTGGAATATTTGCGCAGAAAACAGCGATGCACCTGATATCGAAATGATAAATGAGCTTGTAAATAATTTGCAAGGCTACCAAAATGTAAATCCGAATAAAATCAGAGTCTTAGGTTCTTCTAATGGTGCAGGTTTAGCCAACCGAGTTTTTATAGAAAATGATAATCCCGGAATTGATTTAATAGCTGCCATTGTATCCCATCTCAATGAGCCTCAATATCATTCAGGAAATTTTTATAAACCAAGTGCCGAAACGGACCCGAATAGTTCTTACTGCGCTTACGAAAGCCTTGCGACTCCCTTAACAACAAGAAAATATTTAAGTATTAGCAATGATAACGACAACATCATTCCCTACTCCGGTGGGACCTCCGTAGTAGGCGTAAATTTTTTGCCAGCAGAAACAGCGGCTTATAATATTGCGGTGCATAAAGGCTATACGGGCGGAATCTTATCGGCCGGGACTTCGATGGGCAATCCCCCAATTACAGAATTTTCTTATTTATCTGGAGCTGTTGTGCACATTAAAGGGAATGCCATGCATTCGACGAATAGTAGTCAAAGGGACTACCTAAAAAAATATCTTTCAGACTGTGATGTAGTTTCGAGTATTAAAGGGGCAAAAAATCCCCTAATTAAAATTTATCCCAATCCAACCAATAATACGCTTAATGTTAAATTGGATCTTGCTTATTTAGGAGCTCTTTATTCCGTCTATGGCATTAGAGGGAATAAAATCTTTTCAGAAAAAATCTTTTCAGAAGAGATTTTAATCGATTTGGGGCATCTTCCCGAAGGACCTTATTTGATACGAATTGAAGACCAACTTATTCGAGTTATAAAAAAGAAGTTGTTTTAAAATAGATAGATGATTTTTTTGCAAGTCATTGATCTCCAACACTTCAGCTAATTATTTTCACCGTAGCTTTGGCTACGAAAAAATAATGGAGCTTCGTTTTGAAAACCAAGCCCGTCTGGCCAGCCGGACAGGCACTTACAATAATTCTCAACCTCCATTTTAAAACAACTTCATCTCTTTAATGGAAGAACTTTATAAAAAAAATACCCACCTCGAGAGAATAAATCTAGTCAAAATGTATTGGGGGAGTCCCAAAGAAAATGAAGGAATCAAGTGTTAAAAAAATGTTACCTAACAAGAAATCACCTTTTTAGGTGAGCCGAGAGCGTAAACCTTCTTTTAGTTTTGTGAAATAATTTTAAACCCTTAAAATCAATTTACTATGATTAAACGAATTTTCTTTTTTAGTCTTTTTCTGTTGGCTTCTGTTGCTTCACAAGCAGCGACTAACAATTGGACGAACAACAGTGGCGATAATAATTGGAGTAATCCTGCTAATTGGAGTCTGGCCACAATACCCACCGCTAATGATGATGTAGTCATACCGCCGGGGATGGGCTCTTCCGCTTGCGATATCAATATATTGACGATTCAATCTTTAAAAATAGAAACGGGATCTAGAGTCACGATAACAGCAGGAAATCGCTTGTTTATTGAAACTACCATTAGTTCTGTGACCACTGGTTTAGAAATTTGGTCAGGTGCCGAATTTATTAATCAAGGAATTGTAGGAATAAAGTTTGCCCTCATTAGTGGAATATTGAACTTTGGGGATATCCGTAATTTCGGATTGATTGATTTTGATTTATTACCGAATGTTGGGTTGCAAAACTTTGGTGTCTTTCGCAACGAACCCTTTTCAAGATTAGCGTTTGATGAGGTTGATGGTTTTGGAATTCTTGATTCTGGATCATTGATAAATAGAGGTAGTATTCGCTTTTTGACTGGTGGTACTGGAAATGGAATGTTTATGAAAAATCTACAAAATGAAGAACAGGGAACTATTTCTTTTGAAGGACAAAACCCTGGAGAAATTACAGCATCTGGGTCAAGCTCCCTTATCTTGAATGATGGGAGAATAGAGTTTGATCCTGAGACCACCGGAGATTTCTGTCTGGTTAGTCGTAGGGGACTTATCGTTAATAGAGGAGTGCTAAGACTTAGAGGTGGCCTTTCTGGGGCGATCCATTTAGATTCTGGTAGACTTACTAATGGAGGAATTTGTGATATTCAGGGTTCCAATCCTAGGGTTAGCGTTGGGATTCTTTGTTCTGGAAATGGAATCTTAACTAATGTTTCAGGAAGGCTTTTGGAGATCAGCGAGGTGGCAACAGGTATTCATTTGGAAGATGGTACGAGTACCATGAATAATGCAGGAAACTGTCTGCTTTCAGGGGCAACTTTTGGGATTTATTGTTCGGGACAAATGCTTAACGAGGAATCTGGTGAGATCACTTTTGAGGAGATGGCAATAGGAATTGATGTGCCTACATTTGGTAACCTTGTAAATGAAGGAACACTTACTTTTGAAAATATAAATCGTGGAGATATTCGCAATGCGGGTGATTTTACGAATGAGGCATGTGGTACCATCAATGGCGATAATAGCATTACCAATTTGGGAGGAATATTTACCAATTATGGTTGGCTCTTATATCCTAATGATGGCCCCGATCATCAATATTCTGGTTTGCAGATAATCAATGTAGGCATCATCCTTGACAACTACCGCCGTTTTGATAACGTTATAAAAAATTACAAAATCAGAGTATTGCCTTTTGTAAATCCGAGACCCAATAAGTTCCTCAAGAATGTTTGGGATATTGCCAATGCTGATAATATCGTCAACTCTAATGTGACTACGCTCTCAGGAGGAGGAACAAGTGTTGGGAAGCTCAGTCTAAGCCATAATTATTTTCTTCCAAATATGAATATCTTATTCGCATCAGAAAAAGTATTTGTCAAGCTAACTGATAAGCTTAACAAGTGTAGCAAAATTATTGAAATACGTCTAGAGCATACCAATGCTTTTGGAAATAATCAGGAAGAAGAATTACTCTTCAAGCAGACTTTGCCAAAAGAAAAATTGATGAACTCAAAAGTTTATCCTAATCCTAGTTCGGGTAGCGTCCATCTAAGGCTTCCGGCAAGTCTGACTGGTGATGTGCATCTGCGTCTATATGACCTGACTGGACAATTACTTTGGCAGGAAGAACGAAGTACAGAAGAGGAAGGAGTTTTGGATTTTTCTAAAGTGACTTCTACGGGAATCTATCTTTTGCAGATCATGCAAAATGGGCAACTGATCGACCAACGAAAATTGCTTGTACAAAAAGATTGAATAAGCCCCTTTAGTCCGTAAAAATATTTCAATTTACTTAGAATGCCTGCGGTGCTTGAATACAACATTATTGGTTAGTTGTGTTCAAGCACTTTTTTTGGGTATTGAGTATTTTGTTTTCCTGCTGGTGCAAACCTCTGCACTATTCCGAGGAATTAGAGATCAAAGAAAAAGTATTTTTCGGAAAAGTTAGATTTAAAAAATGATGTGGGAGGGATAGATTTTTATCGAGCGATAAAAATAAAAGGTCTGTAATATTAAAAGAAGGCAGTCTGCTAATAAATTCAGTTTTAAAATACCCTAAGAATTGTTAAAGTCTTTGTTTTGTTGCCTATTAGCTAAATAAAAGGGATCATAAGTACGTTTAAATCGAGATATTTTGTTATATTATAAAAGCTAAATTGATAAAGTATTTCTTTTTCCCCAAAAAATATAAACTATGAAAAAAATAAAAGAAAACCCTCCAATCTCTAGAAAGCCGCAAAAGTAGATTGTGATCCACTCCGTCCAATCAAAGGCGGTACAGAAAGTCTCCATGATTTATTTTCTGATGGCAACCGTTCCTATAAAGTCCTGTTGTTAAAAGTGATTTTAAAAAGCTTTTCGATGTTGTATGACATAGAAGGGCTAGGCATTATATATTTATTTCAAACCGGATAAAGGTCTTCTTTGTCCCCAAAAAACCAAGTGATGAAAAAATTAAAAAAGTCAATTTCCGAACTCCAAGATTCTAAAATTAATTTTGACCAATTGAGCCAAGTCAAAGGTGGCAATTATCCGCATGATTTGTTCTCGACTGGAGTTAGACACTATGATCCAAATCTTCCTCCCAAGTAAGCATAGCGGCAATAATTCCCCAGATAAACTTTCTCTTTACAAAAAAAATAAGCAATGAAAAAATTAAAAAAGTCAATCTCCGATCTTCAAACTTCTAAAATTAATTTTGACCAACTCAGTCAGATTAAAGGTGGGAGAACCTATCCTCATGATTTGTTTGCAGGGATTGTGTCTCCCTATAAGCCGATTAAACCACCAACAAAATAGGAAGCATTATTAACCCGATAAAGATACTCTTTATCACAAAAAAATAAGCAATGAAAAAATTAAAAAAGTCAATCTCTAATCTTCAAACTTCTAAAATTAATTTTGATCAACTCAGTCAGATTAAAGGTGGGAAGACCTATCCTCATGATTTGTTTGCAGGTATTGTGAGACCCTATAAGCCAGCTAAGCCGCCAAGGGCATAATGGAATTCGAATCTTAACCGGATAAAGTTCTTTTTTATCACAAAAAAACTAAGCAATGAAAAAAATTAAAAAGTCTTTCCCCGACCTCCAAAAATCAAAAATTGGTTTCGATCAATTGAGTCAAATTAAGGGTGGGTTTGGTCCCCATGATTTATTCTCTGATGGGACTTCCAAAGGATATGATCCTCATTTTCCAACCTAAGATTGATGATCTTTAGCTAAGCAGGATGAGCCGAAAGCTCATCCTGCTTTATTAAGACCAATTAGGAACTTAAAAAAAACTCTTTATCACAAAAAGGAAGCAATGAAAAAGATAAAAAAAATGCTCTCTGAATTTCAAATTTCCAAAATAGATTTTGATCAACTCAGTCAACTCAAAGGTGGATTGGGGGGGCATGATTTATTTTCTTCCACAAGGATATTTAATGTTTATGAAGAAGATGATCCTGAACTGGAAGCAGTATAAAAATATTTAGGAATTGATTTAAATTATTCCATTCTCGCCAATCTAATTATGCTAATAAAATTTGTAAAAGATCAGTTAACTACGGGAAAAGAAAATTTAGTTTTTTATAAAAAGCTAAACCTATCTATTGCCTTTAGAGGAGAACTCTTTAATGTAAAAACCTTTGAAAAAAAGTACCAAAAAAAGACGGAGGATTCTTCTTTGACTTTTCTATTAGGTCTAGCTTATAAAGAAGAGGGGCCTTCTTTTGTAAAAGAAATGAATGGTCATTTCTCGATAGTGGTTTTGGATCATAGTCAGCAAGTTTTACGATGCTATAATGATCGCTATAATACAATTCCGGTCTACTTTTGTCCTGCAGAAAATGATAGCCTAATTATTGGAAATAGGATAAGTGAAGTATGCCATAATCGAAAAGGTAGAGCTACCATTGATTGGGCTAGTCTTTTCTTTGTAGCACCGGAGGATAAGCCAGCGAATGTTATTCCGACCCTTGTAAAAGAAGTATCTATGCTCGATGGAGGTTCTTATTTGGAATGGAACTTTTCTTCTTTTTCTGGAGTGGTAAAAAGCTATTGGAGTATTTTAAATAGGGAAGTGCGGGGCTTGGAAATTGAGACTTCGAAGACTGTCCAAGCATTGATTGAGGAGTATCAATTTTTAATCAGCCAAGCGGTTTTGGATAGAACTACCGATACCGATTTGTTGGCGACTCAATTGAGTGGAGGCTTTGATTCTTCTATCGTGTCCATTATTGCTGGAGACCGATATAAAATCCCGGCGGTATCTGCACTGACCGTTAATTCTATGGTGAATAATGAATTGGATCGGGCACAGCAAATTTCTCAAGAACGGAATTTAGATCATTACCTCTCTGCTTTTTCTTTAAAAGAAAAAATCACTCCCGGAGATTGGCGGCAAACTGTTTTGACGACAGAGCAAGTTGATTGTAGCTTGGAAAGTTTTGTCAAAAACCAATTACTCGTGCATACCCGAACCTTATTGCCAAATGTAAAATACATGCTAAGCGGTTATGGAAGTGATCAGCTAAACGGTGGACTAACCGTCTATAATAATACTGGAGATCAAGATCAGAATGAAAATTGGGAAGCTTTTTATAGAAATCTTAGTCAGGAACAGGCCAAGGATAATCGACCTTTGGCTTATGAGTTTTACCACTTTGGGCGTCATTTTTTAAAGCGGAAAATTATTCATGAAAAAAGCAATAGAGTAATACAAGACCCTTGGTTGATTTATGTAAATCGTTTAAGGAATTTTCAATTGTCTAAAGTTAGTCTGACCGAGAGCCACACTTCTTTGGAGAATGGAATTATGCTTCGCTATCCTTTTTTAGACAATCGAGTGGTGGACTTTACCTTAGCGATTCCCAAAGCTTTGCGCAGCCAATTGCTCTTTGATAAAAATATCTTGCGACAAGCATTCCGTGATCTTTTGCCGAGTTCTTTTTATAATGCCCCCAAGTTTACTGTTTCCAGAAATTTGGAAATCTCTCAATTTAATGTCTTTAAATCAGTGGTTTATGGAAATGATTTTGAATTATTAGACCAAGTTTTTTCTACTTCAAAAGCAGTCCAAGAAACATTCGATAGGGATACTGTTTTTCAATTTGCTCAACACAATCAAGATAAATTATTCTATCCAGCACTTTATCATTTGCTCAAGATTATCAATGTTGGATTATTGGATATTGCTTTTTCCAATACGGAAGAAATTGGGAAAGTACAGGAGTGGTCTTTTGAGCCGCAGCTAATAAAGGTAGAAAATTGGGAGGAACAAAAAACAATGGTCGAAAAATTGATGGATGCCGATCGCTACCAATTCAAAATAGACCAAATCGTTCATCAAAATAAACCGATCAATTTTCTAAAAGATCCAGAAGCAGAAATTTATTTTCTCCTCGCAAATGATGAATTACAGTTTGAAATAGATAATCCAGCAGTCTATAAATTATTCAAAGCAATAGATGGAACCCAATCCATTCCACAGATCATGGAGCAGCACCATTTAGAAATCGATGGTTTGGAAGAGATGGTTGATTTAATGGTGAAGGAAGGTTATATCTCCAACTTTTCCTATGAAGATTATTAAGTAATCGAAAATTTGCTTCCAATAGGAGGGGGCGAAAAAAAGGCTAAGAATGTTGAGCCAATTCCATGATTTCTTCTTTCGCTTCTTGGGTAGATGTCATGGAAAGTCCTTTTTTGATGGTAAAGAAAAAAGTAGTCCCCTTACCCACCTCTGATTCAAACCAGATATTACCTTGATGCCTTAAGATGATTTTTTGACAAACGGATAAGCCAATACCTGTTCCTTCATATTCTCCTTTGCCATGTAGTCGTTTAAAGATTTCAAATATTCTCTCTTGGTATTGATCCGGAATACCGATACCATTATCGCTTACCGAAAATTTCCAAAATTGATCATCGCCTTTTTCTTCCTTTATCAATACCGAGGGTTGTTTACTGGTATTGTATTTAAGGGCGTTTTGGATTAGGTTGAGAAATACCATTCCAATTTGTTCTTCTTGTGCAAATATTTTAGGTAAAATTTCTGCTTTGATGAGTGCATTTCTTTCCAAAACCACCTGAGTTAAATCTGCTATTTTTTCGCCCAATAAATTATTTAAATCGACAGAGGAATAAACGATGTCTTTTCGGCCAACCGTAGAAAAAGTCAATAAACTATAAACCAGTTTTGACATTCGTTTCACCCCATTCTGAATAAAACCAATGTATTCCAAAGCATTTTTATCTAGGTTTTGGCCATACCTGCGAGACAGCAAACCAGAGAAATTACCGATCACTCGCAAAGGCTCTTTGAGATCATGCGAGGCGATATAGGCAAATTGTTCTAGGTCTTTATTGGATTGTTTTAGTTCATTATTATAGTCCTGAAGTTGCAGCTCTACTCTTTTCCGATTGGCAATTTCCTCATTTAGATTTTTATTGTATTCTTGTAGTTGTTCGTTGTGTTTTCGAATATTGTTGGTATACCAAGAGGTAATGGAAAGTACCGCAGCAACTATTAAAGAAAAGGTCAGTAAAAAGAACCACCAAGTTTTCCAGAAAGGTGCTTTTTGAATGATCTTTAAAGCCGCCCCTTTTTCATTCCAAATGCCATCATTATTAGCCGCCTTAACTTCGAGTTGATAAGTTTGCGGTGCAAGGTTGGTGTAAACAATAGGGACACCTGACTTGCCTTTATTCCAATGATCTTCTAAGCCGACTAGTCGATAAGCGTATTTGTTTTTATCAGGACGATTATAATTGAGTGCGGCAATTTCAAAAGAAATCCGATACTCATTATGCTCAAGAATGATTTCTTCAGTGAGGACCCCGTCATTTAAAAAAACACCTTTGTCGGTCATCTTTTCGATGGCCGTAATAAAAACTGGTGGTGCTATTTGATTACCTCTCATCTCCTCTGGCAAGAAATAAGTAAGCCCATAGGAGTAAGCAAAATAGATTTGTCCCTTCGGATCTTTAAAACTGCAACCGAGTTGAAATTCTGGAACTTTTAAGCCATCTTTTTTATCAAAGAAACGGAAAGTACTTTTTTGAGTATCAAAGTTTAGGATCCCTTCATTGGTGCTGATCCATAGATTTTTGTCGTTTCCTTCTTCAATACTATGCACCCAATGTTTGTATCGATCCAGCGCAAAAGATTCAAAAACTTCATGGGTGAAACTGAATCTACCGAGACCAGATAGGGTACCGATATACAAGTAATTGCCCACCTCTTTTAAGTACATGATTTCATTGGTCAAAGGTCCTTTGCTTGGGTCTTTATCGTTATAAAGAAATTGTTCAAAGACCACTTCTTGATCCTCCTTATGAGATTTTACTCTATAGAGTCCTCTATAGGTGCCGATCCAAATAGCTCCTTGGCGGTCTTGGATGATGTGGTTGATTGAACGATCACCGATGGAATTAGGATTATCTTTTTCTGGCTCGAAGAGCGTATATTCCTTGCTTGTGGGATTTATTCTAAATAAACCAACCTTAGTTCCTAACCAAATAAAATCATCTTTGTCGACTAAAATACAAGTAGTTTTTAATTTTTGTACTAGAGAATGAACCCAAGCAGGAACAGGATACTTTCTCGCCTCTGACGTTTTTAAGTTGATTTTTGTAATGCCTGATTCTGTTCCAACATATAAGTTTTTTCCTTCTGGACTATGAATTGTACCGATTTCTTTTCCGAGGATAAGCGGATTAA
>CAYQRA010000206.1:0-9655 GCA_964419315.1 uncultured Saprospiraceae bacterium
TTAGGTTTTAGGTAGTAGGTTTTAAGTAGTAGGTTTTAGGTTTTTTATTTAAAATAGTATTTTGTGTGTTTTTAAGAATAGGGTCGAAATATAAAATGGTTTTTATGTATTTAAAATTCATATCCATTCAATAGTCTTTTATTTCTTCGAACGGCTTAGGTGTTAGGATAAATAAAAATCGTTCTTGGAAAAATCCCGTGGTCAATCAAAAAGAAGAAAAAAAAAGCGACTGCAAGAAGCGTTTATTTTTCTTTTTGATTGACTCACACACGGGATTTGTCAGAGAACCATAAAAATTAGTAACACTTAATATTTTTCGTCCTGCTTTCCTTTAATATTATAAAATCACCAAAATGAGAAAACCTAGTGCCTTAAAGGACAAGACTTTTACTTTTGCAATTAGAGTCGTAAAACTATACAAATTCCTAAGTAAAGAGAAAAGAGAGTTTATTTTAAGTAAACAATTATTGCGTTCGGGGACAAATCCTGGAGCAATGGTAAGAGAAGCTTTTAACGCTGAAAGTGACAAAGATTTTATCCACAAATTAAGCATCGGACAAAAGGAAATTGGAGAAACGATATATTGGCTAGAACTTTTAAATGCCACTGATTATATTTCCAAAGAACAATTTGAATCCATCCACAATCACGCCATAGAAGTGATGAAGCTTATTAAGAGTTCTATTATTACCAAGAAGAAAAAAATGAAAATGAAGTAGGTGATGGTAGGTCGTAAGTATTAGGTATTAGGTACTAGGTCGTAAGTATTAGGTGGGAAGTACTAGGTCGTAAGTAGTAGGTATTCGGTGGTAGATTTTTGCAATGCTACTGGAACCGACCAAGAATACCTACTACTTACTACTTAACACCTACTACTTAAATACCTTCTAGTTAAAAAAACATGAAAATAGCAATTCTTGGTTTGGGGGAAGCAGGCAATCATTTTGCCAATGACTTGATTGATCTTGGTGTCGAGATCAGCGGCTGGGACCCTAGTCCCAAAAGAGCATTAAACCCTAAAGTTCAGTTTGCGAAAAGCAATCCGGAGGCGGTCAAAGATGCAGACCTCATTTTTAGTGTCAACTATACTTCAGAATCTCATTACATCGCCAACGAGGTACTCTCTGCTTTAAAACAAGGAGCCCTCTATTGTGAGATGAACACCTCCTCTCCCCAGACTAAAATTGAAATAGCAAAAATTTTAGAACCTGCGCAAATTCACTTTGTGGATGTCGCAATCATGGCTCCTGTACCGCCAAAAGGAATTCGAGTTCCCCTTTTAGCAAGTGGCCCCGGTGCTCCATTATTATTAGAAAAGCTCCAGTCACTTGATCTGAATTTGACTTATTTAAATGAAAAAACAGGAGATGCTGCTGGCAGAAAATTACTACGATCGATTGTTTACAAAGGAGTGGCAGCAGTCATTTGTGAAGCCATGGAAGCAGGCGAACATTTTGGTTTGGAAAAATACATTCGCACCCAGATCAATTCCATCATTGGAGAAAACGATGAGCTAATTGACCGCTTTGTCACAGGAAGTCGAAAGCATGCAAAACGAAGGATGCACGAAATGGAAGCAGTCGTCGATATGTTGGAAAGTGAAAACTTAGATTCCATTATGTCCACTGGTTCCGCTAAAAATTTAAAAAAATATTTGGAAGAATAGGTACAGACATTAAAAGAAACAACAGTTACCTCTATTACTAAAAAATGCACAAACAAATAGTCATCATCGGCGCGGGACCTTCTGGTTTGCTATTGGCTCGAATGTTATCGAATCGAGGTATTGATTGTTTGATTTTAGAAAACAGAAATGAGGCTTTTTTTAAAAAAATAAGTAGAGGTGGGTTTCTGGAAGATAAAATTGTCAAGGTATTATTAAAAGAAAAAGCAAGCCAAAATCTTCAGGCAAAAGGAATCCCTTTAAAGCAATTTGACTTTCGAATAAACGGAGAATCTTTACTCCTTTCTTTAGAAGAAAAGGGACCCGAAAAGCAAGCGGTAATTTATGACCAAAGCAATTTAGTTTTGGATTTAATTGAAAGCTTAAAGGCAGAGGAAGTGCCCATTATTTTTGAAGCCAAAGGACAGCGATACGAAGGCTTGGAAAGCGATAAAGTTAGAATCGTATACACCTTAGATGGACAGCTTCATGATATCACTTGTGATTATGTAGTCGGATGTGACGGCTTTCGAGGAATCAGTAGAAGAAGCATTCCAAGAGCGCAAAGAACGGAGACAAAAGAAGAGTTAGATTTTGCTTGGATGGAATGGATTGTTGAAGGAGAACCGGAATCTAAAGCTCCAATCCTCGCCCTTCACAAAGAGGGTTTTGCCATGCAAAGCATCAATGCCAATAAGCAAACTCGGTATTATTTCCAGATAGAAAGGGGGATAGAAAAAGATGATCTACCTCCACCGCAAACCATCTGGGAAGAGTTGGAAAAACGATTAGGCCTAAAAACTTCGAGAGGTAAAATGCTTAACATCAAATTAGATTACATGCGCTTTTTTCATTCTGATTTGATGCAACATGGTCGATTATTTATCGCCGGAGATGCGGCGCATCAAGTTCCAAGATGGGGTTCAAAAGGACTCAACATGGCCTTAGCTGATGCTATAAATTTGGCGGAAGCATTTAATGGCTGGTATAATTTAAAAGAAAAATTATTTTTAGATTCTTATTCAAACAGTTGTGTTGCTGAAAATTTAATTAAACAACAATACACCCTTTATCTAAATCAAATTTTTCATAAAAACAAAAAGCGAGAATTTGAGGCACAAGTCAAAGAGGTAAAAGATTTATTAACGGAAGAAAATAAAAAACAAAAACTCCTTGAGTTTTTAATCGGCTAAGTATGCAAAAGTCCATTCCATTCGCACAGCTCCGAGGAGGAAGTTCCAAAGGAGTTTATCTAAACGCAAAAGACCTTCCAAAGGACCCAATCAAAAGAGATCAAGTCATCCTAGCCATCATGGAAGGGACTGGCAATGGCGACCCTCGTCAGATTGATGGATTGGGTGGCGGAGATTCTTTGACCGCCAAAATTGCGGTGGTCTCCCCTTCCGCAATTGAAGGCGTAGATTTGGATTATTTGTTTATCCAAGTGGTCATTGGTAAAGGACAATTGGCAAGGGTGCAAAATTGTGGAAATATCCTTGCGGGAGTACTTCCTTTTGCCATCGAAACGGAGATGATGCCAGCCCAAAAAGGACAGACCACCGCCGTCATCAGAATGGTCAACAGCGATAGCCTTTGCGAAGTAAGCGTCGAAACGCTCGATGGAAAAACAAATTATAAAGGCAATGCAAAAGTAGATGGAGTACCTGGAACGGGGGCTCCCATCCTTTGCAATTATTTAAACCTCGCAGGAAAAAATTGTGGTGCCTTATTGCCTACCGGAAACAGCAAAGACCTCGTGGATGGCATCGAAATAACTTGTGTAGACAATGGCATGCCGGTGGTGCTTTTACGTGCTAAGGATTTTGACATTAGTGGTTATGAAAGCAAAGCCGATTTAGACGCCAATGAAGATTTGAAAAAACGCTTAGAAAGCATTCGTTTACAGATTGGACCAAAGATGAACTTAGGAGATGTTACCAACCAAACCGTTCCAAAAATGTGTTTGATTTCTCCTGCCAAAAATGGAGGATTAATGAATACCCGAACTTTCATCCCACATGTTTGTCATGCGGCGATTGGAGTACTCGGAGCCGTTTCTGCAGCGACAGGAGCAATATTGCCCAACTCAGTTGGAGAAGGAATTATTAATCCGGTAAGTGACTTTAATGCCTCCCTATCCCTAGAACATCCCTCTGGAAACTTTGCGGTCAACCTAACTGTGGAAGAAGAAAATGGGCTTTTAAATTTTACAAAATCAGGGCTAATCAGAACGGCAAGATTAATAAGTAGAGGAGAAGTATTTATCCCAGAATTAGAGGCTTAGAAAAGTAATAATAATACCAAATAAAACATGGATTTAGCATTAAAAAATAAAATCGCACTTGTTACTGGCGCAAGCAAAGGGTTAGGTTTTGCGGCAGCTCTTCGTTTAGCAAAAGAGGGTTGCAAAGTAATCATTTCCTCTAGAAGCAAAGCCAACCTTGCGGAGGCAGCAGAAATTATAAAAAGTAAAACCGGACAAACGGTTTGGTCTTTTCAGGCAGATGTTTCTAAAAAAGAAGACATCCAATTACTTTTTGATTTTGTAAAAAAAGAGGTCGGAACTTTGGATATATTACTATCCAACTCTGGCGGCCCCAAACCGGGAAAATTTGATTCCTTTACGGATGAAATTTGGTATGAAGCAATGGATAATAGTTTGATGAGTACCATTCGATTGTTTAGAGGAGGTATAGAAATGATGAAAGAAAAAGGAGGAAAATTAATGGTCATCACGACTTCCGGAGCGAAGCAACCACAAGCTAATTTAATATTGAGCAATACTTTTCGAGCGGGCCTACACGCCATGATAAAAACCTTGAGCAAGGAAATCGCCTCACTAGGAATTACCGTCAATGCAATCGTTCCGGGTAAATTCATGACCGACCGACAAATGGGGGCAGTCAATGCCTTGTCTAAAAGAGCCAACATTTCTACAGAAGAAGCAATTGCAAAACGTTTGGAACAAGTGCCCATGGGCCGAATGGGTGAACCGGAAGAACTGGCCAACTACATCGCTTTTTTGAGTAGTCCATTGGCGGATTATATTTCAGGAACAGCTTTGAATATTGACGGAGGATATTTGGGAAGTATTTAAATAATGCACTATGCAAACAGGGTTCAAGAAGTGCAATAATGCACAAATTCATTATCAATCAGCTGGAGCAGGAGAAAGCATTGTCTTTGTGCACGGTCAAGCATTAGACCTTCGCATGTGGCGTACACAAATGGAATATTTTTCAAAAAATTATCATTGCATTGCCTTTGACATGCGAGGCTATGGAAAGTCTAGCAGAATAGATGGAACGTCTTATTCCCTTCCCGATGATTTAAAAAGTTTATTAGACCAATTAGGCGTTGAGAAATTTCACTTGGTTGGCTTGTCCAGAGGTGGAAGAATGGCTGGCGACTTTATAGTGACCTATCCTGAAATGGTCAAAACGTTGACTTTAGTGGATGCGCATATTTCTGGCTTACCTATTCATGAAAGTTACGGCGCTTTTAAAGTTCAAATCAGAACGGCTATTCAAGAAAGTGACGAGCAAGCCAAAGCGGTTTGGAAGCATTCCGCTATTTTCGCACCGATTATGAAATTGCCAGAAGTAGCACCTGAGTTTCTAGCGATGTTGGCAGACTTTGAACCTTATTTTTGGAAAAACCCTACGCTGGAAATCCCTCCTTCTCCCCTCCCCTCCGAGCGCTTGCAGGAAATTGAATGTCCAACATTGATTTTGGTCGGAGAATACGATGTCCCTCACTTTAAGAGGGTTGCAAAAATACTAGATGAAAAAATTAAGAATACTAAATATAGGATGATGAAAGGAGTAGGTCATATGGCAAATATGGAAACCCCTGAACTCTTTAATCACACCCTAAATGATTTTTTAAAAGACAATCCAATAACCTAGAAATATTTTTTAAAATGGTCAATAAGAAAACCTGTATGCCTCCCGATCCTAGTCCGAATGTACCCCGACTAAATTTACCGGCATTGGCATGCGATGCACATTGTCATGTGTTTGGTCCAAGGGAGGTTTTTCCATATCACCCGACGAGTACCTATGAACCACCAGATGCGGGAAAAGAAAAACTAAAAGCATTGCATGACCATATTGGTTTGGAGCGCGCCATCATTGTTCAGGCAAGTTGTCATGGCCCCGATAATCGCGCCATGCTCGATGCCATAAAATGGCGAGGCGACCAATACTGGCGAGGAGTCTGTATTGCTAATAAAGATTTTACAGATTCAGAATTCGAAGCATTGCACAAAGGCGGGGTTCGAGGAGTTCGCTTTAATTTTGTAAAACATTTGGGGGGTGCCCCTGATTTGGAAGGAATGAGAAATGTCCTTGAGCGGGTCAAAGCATTTGGTTGGCACTTAGTGATTCATGTAAATGCAGAAGACATTATCGAATACGAAAGTTTTTTCACCCAGTTCAATGACATGCCAATCATCGTTGACCACATGGGAAGAGTACCGACCCATTTAGGAGTAGAACAACCCGCTTTTAAAATCCTTTTAGAATTTATGCAACGAGAAAATTGGTGGGTAAAAGTCAGCGGCTCCGAGCGCATTTCAAAAGCAGGACCTCCGTTTTATGACGCCATTCCTTACGCTCAACAATTGATTCAAATTGCTCCAGACCGAGTAATCTGGGGAACAGATTTTCCTCATCCAAATATAAAAGAACACATGCCCAATGATGGTGACTTGGTAGATTTATTGGGATTGTTTAGCAGTGATGAAAATTTGATTAAAAAGATTCTGGTAGATAATCCGAATCGACTATATTGGAATGATTAATTTCCAACTCAAATAACGTTCAAAATGATTTATAAAAAAATAGGCCATTCAGATTTAGAAGTCTCCGCAGTTTGCTTGGGGATGATGAGCTATGGTAGTAAAGAATGGCGAACTTGGGTGATGGACCAACAAGCAGATTGTGATGCGCATATAAAAAAATGCCTAGACTTAGGAATCAATTTTTTTGACACCGCCAACATTTACTCCTCCGGGGGAAGCGAAATCATGACGGGCAAAGCCATCCGAAAGTTTGTCAAAAGAGAGGACGTAATCCTAGCCACCAAAGTGGGTTTACCTTTCCCCAAAGACCCTTCACAAAGAGGACTATCGCGGGCTCAGATTATAAAACACTTGGACCAATCTCTAAAAAATTTAGAGACCGATTACATTGACCTTTATCAAATCCATCGCTGGGATTATAATACGCCGATAGAAGAAACCATGGAGACCTTGCATGAACTGGTACAATCGGGAAAGGTAAGATACATTGGTGCATCGAGTATGTATGCTTGGCAATTTTGTAAAGCCAATTATATAGCAGACTTAAATAGTTGGACCAGGTTTATAAGTATGCAAAATCATTACAATATCATTTACAGAGAAGAAGAAAGAGAAATGAATCCTTATTGTAAGACTGAAAATATTTCGCTATTGCCCTGGAGTCCTATTGCCAGAGGAATAGTCAATGGCACTAGAACTCGAGAAGGTGCCAAGACTTTACGAAGTAAGGTAGATGCTTATGGTCAAAAATTATACAATCGAGAAACCGATTTTAAAATAGCGGATACCGTTATGGAAGTGGCGAAAGAGAAAGGGGTCAGCGGTGCAGAAATTGCGCTCGCTTGGTTACACCAAAATCCGATGGTCGCATCACCTATTTTTGGGGCTACTCAAATCTGGCATATTGAAGAAGCGGCCAGTTCTTGCCAACTTACCTTGACCCAAGAGGAAATAGAAAAAATAGAAGCTCCCTATGAGGTCAACATCGTAAAACCTTGGAACCTCTAAGCGCCTATTTATTATTCCTGCAAAAGCCTGATAATTATTTGATTATCAGGCTTTTTTTATCCCTAGTGCGAAGGCATCTATTTTTTTGCCTTGGCAATTAATCCAACTTTCTTTTTGAAGTATTTGTCCCAATACTTGGATTAATACAATAATTCCAACAATTCATTTTCCCAACTTTTATAGCAGTTGAACGAATAATTTTTTTAAATTTGGAAAGTTTGGAGGACTTCCCCTCCTCTAATACCCTGTCAGAAATGCCCTTTGAGAAAACTAAAATAATACATTTACCACTATGCTAAAAGACCTACTAGCAAACCGAAAAGTCTATGATAGCCCAAATCATGAACTCATAAGTTTGATGATTGATGATTTTGTAAAACGGGAAATCCTTCCTTTTCATACGGAATGGGAAAAAACAGGTAAAGTTTCTAGAGACATTTGGAAATTGACCGGAGAACAAGGTCTGCTTTGTATAGATGTTCCCGAAAAATATGGAGGCGTTGGCTTTGACTTTACCTTTAGTGCCTTATTTATAGAAAAGCTGGCGACCTATGGAATTACCGGCCCCGGATTTTCCTTGCATTCAGATATTGTGGCGAATTACCTCGTCAATTATGGTACAGAAGATCAAAAGTATAAATACCTGACGGAGATGTCTAAAGGAACCATGATTGGAGCCATCGCTATGACCGAGCCCGATTGTGGTAGCGATTTATCGAGTATAACCTCATCGGCCGTAGATCAAGGATCTCATTATGTGGTCAATGGACAAAAGACTTTTGTGACGAATGGGCAGCTTTGTGATTTTGCAATCGTAGCGGTAAAAACACCAAACGCTTCCAATCAAAATGGGATAACACTCCTACTGATGGAGTCCGATACAGCAGGATTTTCTAAAGGAAAACCCTTCAAAAAAATGGGGATGCACGCCCAAGATACTTGTACGCTATTTTTTGATAATGTAAAAGTTCCTAAAGCCCAAGTATTATTTGCAGAAGGCAAAGGCTTCCAATTGATGATGGCAGAATTGGCGCGAGAAAGGTTAAGCATTGCGATTGCAAGTATGGGAACCGCCAGAGGAGCGATTGAAGAAACGATCGCCTATACCGCCAAAAGAAAAGCGTTTAAAAAACCCATCGCAGGTTTTCAAAACACCCAATTTAAACTGGCGGAATGTGCCGCACAATTGCAAATCAATCAGGCCTATATTGACCAGTGTATCACATTAGAAAACCGTAAAGAACTGAGTGCAGAATCTGCGGCCATTGCAAAATATGCGGCCTCCGAGATGAGTACCAAAGTGGTAGACGAATGTCTCCAACTCTTTGGAGGCTATGGCTATATGTGGGAGTATCCTATTTCTCGAAGGTTTGTGGACAATAGAGTCTCTAAAATTTATGGCGGCACCAATGAGATTATGAAAATACTCATTGCTAAAAAATTATATGAAGGACATTTGTAAAAAAGCGAATAAGAAAATATATTGTTGTTAGTGTAAAAATTACAATAAAAAAAACAACTGTCTTAAAATTAACAGAACGCTGAACAATATTTGACTAAAAAAGTTAATAAATTAAGTATATTGTACCAAAATATTCAAAACGAGCCTATTAAATTTTATAGCGGAAAAAGGTTTACCCTGATACCATAAGATTTTTTGATCCTTGAAAACGAAGGAAAAACCTATTTTTCTCCGCTTCTAAAAAGTGTTCTACCGGTTTGTTAAGCCGAAAAAGAAAACTAAAAGTTTGACGATTAGCCAAAACACCCATAGGATTTTTTGTCCTATAATGCTTTTATGAATTAGCCAACCTAAATTAATTAGTAAGAGCATGTTTAAATTTCTATTGCCTGAAAATCAATATTTCATGAACCTGTCTTCCTAAAAAAGAACTCATTTAGCTCGCTAAATTCGTTATTTTTTAGTTCAGCAGAACCACAAACTATTGACTCTCAATCTAAAACAAATTTTAAACATGCTCTAAGAAGTTGTTTGCTAGCATAATGTCCTAAGACATTTTTTGCACTGGTAAAAAACGAAATAAAACCATTACGTTTTTCTAATGGAAAGAAAAAGCTGCATGCTTTTTCTCTGCTACTCTATTGTCTCAATTTGAATCTAGCACTACACAAAAGCCTTAAAAAGAGAAAACTAACCTATGAAAATTGTACAAAGTTTT
>CAYQRA010000207.1:0-9651 GCA_964419315.1 uncultured Saprospiraceae bacterium
AGAAATGATGGAGGCACCACCAATTCCAATAGACATTCCAATGCTAGAAATCAAAAAGGTAATCGGCATGACCACCGTAATGGCCGCAATCCCTAGCGATCCTACCCAACGCCCCACAAAAATGGTATCCACAATACCGTAGATCGACATGGTGAGAATACCCAAAGCCGCTGGCATCGCTTGTTTCCGCAAGAGTTGACCCATCGGGGCAGTTCCAAAATCATTTGTATTTGGCAAAGAGGAAAAATTACGAGCGTTAAGAATGTTTTACCGAAATAAATCAGAAATATCCTCGCGTGTTAGGCTCTTCATAAAGCTTTCATCGGTGTGGATGATATCAGAAGCAATTTTCATTTTTCGCTTTTGATAATTAATGATTTTTTCTTCTACGGTATCTTTGCAAATCATTCGATAAGCAATGATTTTTTTGTCCTGACCGATACGGTGTGTTCGGTCGATGGCTTGATTTTCTACGGCAGGATTCCACCATGGATCCACAAGGTAAACGTAATCCGCAGCCGTTAAGTTTAAACCAGTACCTCCTGCTTTCAAACTAATTAGAAATACTCGGCAAGATTCATCTTCTTGAAAATGATCTACACTATTTTTTCTTTGCTTAGTCGAGGACTGCCCATCGAGGTATTCGTAGGAAATACCGGACTCATCTAGTTTTCGTTGGATGACCTTTAGCATTTTTACAAACTGGGAAAAGACCAATATTTTGTGTTGTCCTGTCTTCTCGGTAATCTGCTTGAGTAACTCTCTTACCTTGACACTATCCTTGCCATAATCTTCTTCTTCATTCAAAAGCTCTGGGGAATCACAGATCTGACGAAGTTTGATCAAACCTTCTAAGACATACATTTTGCTTTTACCAATTCCTTCTTGTTCTATTTTATTGAGCAAGTAGTCGCGGTATTTATTGCGGAAAGCATCATAGACTTTTCGCTGTTCAGCTTCCATCGAAACCAAGAGGTAGTCTTCCGTTTTTGGTGGCAATTCACTAGCCACTTGCTCTTTGGTTCGCCGCAGTACAAAAGGCTTGATGAGTCTTTGTAATTCCAAAGATCGTTCGTGGTCTGCTTCGCCATCAATTGGGCGAGAGAAGTTGTCTTTAAAAGACTTTTGGCTACCTAAGAATCCGGGGTTTAGAAAATTCAATTGGGCATAAAGATCAAAAGTATTGTTCTCGATCGGGGTTCCCGTCATCGCTAACTTATTGCGTCCTCGTAAGAGGCAGGCCGCTTTGTAGCGCTTAGAAGTCGGGTTTTTGATGGCCTGAGATTCGTCCAATACGATGTAGTTAAAATGAATATTGCTAAACAATTCAACATCGTTGGCCACCAATCCATAGGTCGTTATGATGACATCATATTCTTTGAAAGCATTGGGATTGGTGTCGCGGACCATCCCGTGATGGATTTTGTAGCGAAGCGTCGGAGCAAATTTTTCTATTTCATTTTCCCAGTTAAAAAGCAAACTGGTAGGAACAACGACGAGATTGACCCCATTTTTATCATTGGCTTGTTTTTGTAGGAATGCCAATATTTGAATGGTTTTTCCTAGCCCCATATCATCGGCAAGGATTCCGCCCCATTGAAACTCGTCGAGAAAGTTGAGCCAATTGAATCCTTCGACTTGATAATCTCTTAATTCTGCTGTGATTTCCTCCGGAACCGTACTTGCTTTGATCGACTGGAACTCATTGAGTTTTCTCCGTTTAGAACTCAATTCCATTAATAATTCTTGATCATCAATCTCGTCAAAGAGTTCGTCGATAATGGAGAACTTCATTTTTGAAATTTTGAGTTCTCCTTCCTCTACTTCTCCTGTTCGGAAATATTGCTGCAATCGTCCAAACCAAGATTCTGGCAAAAGTCCCATTTTACCATCACTCAGTTTTACAAAACGTTCATTCTTGATGACTGCTTTTCGGATATCTGCTAATTTGACGATTTCATCTCCAAAAGCGATCTCTAATTTTACTTCAAACCAATCTTCGCCAGATTTGATATGACTATTGATAACGGCCTTATGTGGAGAATAGGAAATGTTTTTCAATTCATTGATCCCAAAAACTTCTAATTCCTCATCGGTGAATTTTTCAAAAACTTTAAAGAACCAATTGTTCTTATTCAACGCAGTGTAGGGGAGAAAGAAAAACTCTAAAAAGCGTTGTTTCTTAAAATCTGGGTGGAGATCCTCAAAAAAGTTGAAGTACTCTTGTTCTACTTTTTCATCTCTTTGGTAAGTGATTATGGTTTGATCTTCTTTTTTGACCAAAGTGTTTTGTTCCCGGATATTGGCGGCTTGTCCATGATCGTATTGCACCACCGGTTTGAACAAGATGAAATTGGCCATCTCTGATATGTAGAGTTGTTTTTTCTGAACTTCTAATGGAATGGTTTTTTTGTCCATAGCAGAAAAATTATCGAGATTTAAAGGATAGCTTTTCGACAATGGCGTAACCACTTGTTCGAAGAAAAGATCAAAGTCTTTTTTGATGGCTTTAAAGACCGGTTTATTTTCTTTTAACTCAAAAAGCGTATAAGCTTGCTGAAGCGTCTGATGAAGAAAGAGCGTATCTTTGTGTAAGATCAATGAAAAATAGGGTAGGGCATCTACCAGATCCAAGTTAGGATCAGAAAGATTCATGATGTCTTCTCCAATGCGTAATTTGCTTTCGAGGGTATAAAATATATCGGCTTCTCCTAACTCAAAAAAGAGCTTACCCGTAAGTGGTGATAAGGATAGCGGGGTCAATTGCGAGCGTTTGACCTTTCCCGAAAAATGCGCAGGTCGATAATACAGATGATCCTTATTTTCCATCAAAGAAAAGAGTCGTTTCAACTTCTTATAAAAAGCTTTGTGAAACTTGATGCCTTTCTCTGTTTTAGGATTTCGAGCACTTTGCCAAGTATCCGTTCCGAGTTTTTCCAAATCTTCAATGATAGAAATGATTTCATCATCGCTGTCTTCCCAATGAAGGGGAAGATTTTTATGGGAAAATTCGTTGATGTATTTGAGCCATACATTATCGGTCGGAACACCAGTTACCGGAATAATTTTTACCTGCGTCTCATCTTCGAAAGAAAAAACAAAGCCAGGAACCAAAGATTTTTCATTGACCGAATTGGAATTAGGCAATAAATAAGCTTCGTTTTTGAGAATATCTGGACCTAGTTTGGTACCGATCATTTCATCTCCATCTCCACCAAATTGAACCAAACCAATGGCTTTGGGCTTGGGCACAAATTTTCTGGTTTTGATATCAAAAGTATAGTATTCTTGGATACTTTGTTCGGAAATACCTGTTTTAACAGCCCAGGTTTTGAACTGATCTTCGACATAATTGGGTTGCAGGATATCAAAGAAATCGCCTCCTAATTTTTGAATGATGTACCACAGGGCAGATACTTGGTGATTGCAGAGTCTTTCGGTCTCGGTTTTACAGGAGCATTTGGTAATCAGTCCTTTAGCACCTTTTGTAAAAGTAGTTAGATAAACCTTTTCACTTTTTTTGCGATAAATACTGTTTTCGCTGAGCTCAAAAGTAACGGTTTGATTTTTATGTGTAAAATTAATGATCTCCGTACCATTTGATCGACTTGGTCGGAAAGGGTAGGTATGATCAAAGATGGTTTGGGTATTGATAGGCGAAAATTCCTTAATGATATAAGGTTCAGAAGAATTGCGTTTGCCAAGTATTTTGGTGGTTTTGCTTTTGGAAAGGCTCGGGGTGAAAAGTTGGTGGCTATTTTTCTTCAAATAATCCGCCAAATAGATAAGGGCGCCCGCTTGATGACCACAAAAACCAGTCTCAGCAGCCTCCTTGCAGGTGCAACTGGATTCTATTTTACTTAGAAAATTTCTAATCGTAACGGTGTAGAAAAAAGTCCCCATAATCCGAAAGGAGGCCCGCTGAGTTCCGATTTCTATTTCTGGTCTCCCAAAATTGTCGATAACCTTCGCTATTTGTGCCCCTTTTTCCTTGATTTCTTGGCTAGCTTTTTCCTCGATGTAAGTTTCTATATTATTAACTTCCTGAATCATGCATGGATCAATTTAAGCCTGCAAAGTTACCGATAAAATGCCAAACCTTTTAATTTGAAAGGCATTGTTGAAAAAAAAATACCACTTATTTTGGAGGGAGCAATTAGAATGGTCTTTGATTGGATTCAAGAAAGGCATATGGGTAAGATATGCGACAAATTTTAATCCCTTTTTTATAATCTTTTTTGTGATTGGAGGTCCCTAATTGGAAACTCTTTGATAGAGTGGACCATTGCTACCTAGCGGAGGGTATAGTCCTAGGCCAATTTCCCTTCCTAGGAAACTTCCTTGAACTGCATTTTTGAAGAATAAATACCTGATCTCCAGTAATTGCTGGATTTTGTCAAGCAGCGATGGCTTCTTCTTTTTGACACTTTTGTACTAAAATAGAACAAGATCTAAAGTCTATTGACTTTTTTGCATCCGCAGACTTTCCCAAATGACGGTCGCAATAATCAAGGCCCCCCCAATTATGGAATTCCAACTGGGAATTTCTCCAAGGAATATCAGGCCAGTCAGAATGCCATAAATCGGCATACTACTACTGATGATACTCGCTTGAGTTATGGAGAAGTTTTTAAAACTTTGTACAAAAAGAGTATGACCAATGGCCGTTGTAAAAAGTCCCAAGGCAAGAATTGCAGGCCATTCCAATTGTATGGCACTGCCATCCAGAAAGAAGAAAAGTGGCCAGAGTAACACAACGACCGTTAAAACTTGGTAAACCATCAGCATAGAGCCACTAAATTGGGTGACTTTTTTCTTCATCATCAAATTTCGAAAGGAATAGCAAAGGGCGGAGAGTATCCCAAAACCTACGGCTTGTGTATGACTATTTTGCAGGTCAAAATCTGGTGCTAAAAAAAAGATACCGACTAGAATTAATAGGCCCATTCCCAAATGGGTCAACTGAAAGGGGCTACGTAAAACCAGCGGTTCCAGAAGTGCGGTCCATACGGGATAAGTAAATAAGGACAACATGCCAATGGCTACATTTGATAATTGTAGCGAGTAAAAATAAAAAACCCAATGCCCCATCATCAGCAAACCAGAAAGTAAGATCAATCCTCCATCCTTGGCGGGATCAAACTTTAGATCTACTTTTTTCCACCAACAATAAAGCAAAAGAAATAATAAAGCAACGAAACATCGCCACCAGATGGTAATCGGTGGAGGCAAACTGACATAACGCCCTAAAGCCCCTGAAGTACCGATGAAAAAAATGGCTAAGTTTAATTCGAGAAGCTGTTGAATTCTGTTTTTTGACGGCACGTTAAAAACTATTTTGACCTACGCTTATCTTACCTCATTGCTTGCTTAAATGCTCATCTCTGGAATATCTCCTTCCACGATTAGTCGTCCTTCTGTGGCGTTTTTGATTTCTTCGACAGAAACTCCTGGAGCTCTTTCAAGTAATTTGAATCCATCAGGGGTGATGTCGAGGACGGCAAGATTCGTTACCACTTTTTTGATACACTTTACCCCCGTGAGTGGAAGGGTACAAGATTTTAATAATTTCGACTTTCCCTTTTTATTGGTATGCATCATGGCTACGATAATATTCTCTGCCGAAGCAACGAGGTCCATTGCGCCTCCCATTCCTTTGACCATGCGGCCCGGAATTTTCCAATTGGCGATGTCTCCATTATCCGCTACTTCCATGGCACCAAGTACCGTCAACTGAATGTGCTGGCCGCGAATCATGGCAAAACTAGTCGCTGAGTCAAAAATAGAAGCGCCCGGCATTGCCGTGATGGTTTGTTTTCCGGCATTGATCATATCGGCATCTTCCTCTCCTTCGAAAGGGAAGGGCCCCATGCCCAAGATGCCATTTTCTGATTGAAATTCAACAGAAATACCTGCTGGAATATAATTGGCAATCAAGGTAGGAATACCTATTCCAAGGTTGACATACCATCCATCTTGTAATTCTTGAGCAATTCTTTTAGCAATACCTATTTTATCTAGCATGATGTAAGTGTTACGCGGTTTTTAATTTTGATTAGAAAAATCATCTCTATTCTTGGCGGAGCGGAGTGCTCACCAAAAGTCATTTTGAGCAATGGAAGTAGATTAGGCTTTCGACCTAGTCGTTCTTTGCTCAATCCTTTTTTCATAATCTTTTCCTTGGAAAATTCTTTGGATAAAAATCCCAGGGGTGTGAATAGTATTCGGATCGAGTTCGCCCGGTTCTACGAGTTCCTCCACTTCCGCAATAGTAATGGTTCCAGCCATGGCCATCAATGGATTGAAGTTTCTAGCGGTTCCTTTAAAGAGCAAATTGCCATAACGATCTCCTTTCCAAGCTTTGACAATGGCAAAATCGGCGGTAAGGGCATGTTCAAGGAGGTGAGGTTTTCCATTGAAATAACGGACTTCTTTGCCTTCCGCCACTTCGGTACCAAAGCCAGCAGGCGTATAGAAAGCAGGGATACCAGATCCTCCTGCTTGACATCTAGCGGCTAAAGAACCTTGTGGAATCAAGTCTACTTCCAGTTCTCCACTTAGCATTTGACGTTCAAATTCATCGTTTTCTCCGACATAGGAGGAAATCATTTTCTTGATTTGTCTTTTCTGAAGCAAGAGCCCCAAACCAAAATCATCGACTCCCGCATTATTAGAGATACAAGTAAGTTCAGAAATATTGTTTTCTACTAGCGCAGCAATACAATTTTCTGGGATGCCGCAGAGGCCAAAACCTCCTAACATCAAAGTCATACCGTTTTCGATTCCTTGAATGGCTTCTTGGGCGTCGGATACTATTTTATTCATATTGGGTTTATTTTATCTATCTGCCAAAGTTAATAATCTCCTTGTAAACAATACATAAAGTGTCTCATAAAAAATAAAACTTGGATTGGGTTTAACCAGCATTCATCTGATTATAGTAACTTACCTTCTTTATTATCCAATTTTAATACTCCTAAGTCATTTCTTTTGTCTGAATTACAAGCTTTTTTTCAACTGGCTGATCAATATCAATTAAGTGGGACTCAATGGGCCTTGGCTGTATTGGCAGGTCTTATAACCGGTTTTTCTAAGTCGGGTATAAAAGGCATTAGCATTATTGTGGTGACCCTATTGGCTTTGATTTTTGGAGGAAAGACCTCTACAGGAATTTTATTGCCGATGTTGACGATGGGAGATATTTTTGCGGTTTGGTATTATCGTCGCCATGCGCAGTGGAAATTGCTTTTTCAGTTGTTGCCGTGGATGATGGCAGGGGTTTTAGTGGGCGTTTGGGTAGGCAAGGATTTGCCGGAACAATTATTTAAGCAAGGAATGGCGGTGATTATTTTGGGGTCTGTGGCGATGATGTATTGGTGGGAGAATAAGAAAAATAGGAGTGTGCCGGATCAATGGTGGTTTGCGGGTTTGATGGGATCTGGTGCAGGTTTTACGACTATGGTTGGGAATTTGGCGGGTGCCTTTTCCAATGTTTATTTTCTAGCGATGCGCTTACCTAAAAATGAATTTATCGGTACGGCGGCTTGGTTGTTTTTTATCATTAATTTATTCAAGCTTCCTTTTCATGTCTTCGTGTGGGAAACGGTTTCTTGGCAAAGTTTTTCTTTGAATGTGCGGCTTTTTCCCGCGCTGGCTTTGGGTTTGTTTTTGGGGGTAAAGCTAGTGGAACAAATCAAAGAAAAAGCATATCGCCACATGATTTTGATCTTGACCGCCTTGGGTGCTTTATTGATTTTGCTACGCTAATTCCTAAATGATTTTTCAAAAAAAAATACGTTGCATTACCCAAAGAAAAACCACCTCTCTCGAAAGAGAGATGGTTAAACAGTGGTTATAAAGTGCTGCTATATAAAATAGGTTGCGTTTGGGTTTAGCAATTTATTGGACAATATCCACCTTGATAAATGGGAACAAGATCGATGGTGAAGTTCATCGTTGATTGCCAAGTGTTATTTGAGAATTCAAATTCAATAAGAGGGCAACTGCTATAGGTCACCGGGCTCGTACGGACCTCAATGTCTCCGCCGAAGTAATCCCAGATGGGATGATTGTTGAGTGGATTGTTGGGGACGCCAGGGTAATCATAAGTCACGTTCACTATTTGCAATGTATTGATCCCTGTACTTGGATCAAATCCGGGTACAACATTTTCGTTATAATCAAAGTCCACATAATCAATAATGTCGCAATTGGAGATCAGCACTAAAGAATTGATATTTTCTAGTCTAGAGGTTAATATATTTAACTCTTGATCGGTGAGTTCAAGAACTTCTGATTCAAAACTAAAAAAACCAGCGACGGGTGGAGGGCTAGCTTTTTTGCCTTCTATGTTGTCTGTTTTTTTTATCGGTTTCACTTCCTCTTTAGCACAGGAAGAGAATAGGAATAAAAGTAAAGTAAAAAATAAGAAATTTGATTTTTTCATGTTTTAAATTTTTTGATTTAGAAAATAATTTTTAGGAAAAAAGAATAGCTATCATTTGTTGTTAAGCCAGTTGGCCGCAATCGCTTTTATGGGCATCCGAAACAAAAGGACATTAGACCGCTGAAGAGAAAACTGAAGAGTACTTTTGCAGAAAGCCTCGAATATTTTTGGATTAGGGGGAGACTAATGACCTGTTGAGGCCTATTTAAAAGTATGTACCAAGAGCAAGGCGATGCCAACTATAGCGCATGGTGCTCCTATGCTTAGTACGATTAGGCCATCTAAGATTGGTAAACTTAGACCTAAGCTTATCGCAGAAATAATCAGTAATATTCCAATAAGCAAGAAGAATAAACCAGCTACTAATATCCCTTGTTTCGTTTTCTCGGACTCCTCTTTTTTTTGTTGGTATTTATCTGTTTTTCGCTCTGTTTTTCGTTCTATTTTTTTGATGCGCTTTTGTTGCTGTTTCTTTATTCTTTCTGCTTTTTTGAGGACTTCTGTTTGCTGGCTTGGAGGCAAAATGTCAGGATGGTGATAGTCTACAATCCCATATAAATTTTGCGTAGAAAAAATAAATAAAACGAAAAGGATTCTTAAAGGAATTTTAGTAAAGTTGTTGCTCATGATTTTCATTTTCAGTAGAAGGATTTGAATTTTTAGAACAAAAAAATCTTCTGGTATTGATTTTATAGACTAAGTCTTGAGGAGCAAAAAGGTAATCATGTGACTTCGGTTTTTTTTAAAAAAAAGAAAGGGCGTAACTTTTTAAGTCACGCCCTTTCTTTAGAGTTAGGGTGTTGCTAATCAGGAGTTTTATTCAAGTCCTTTTAATAGTTGTTCGGCTTCGGTTTGCTTAAATCCTTCAGACTGAGTGGTCAGCCATTGCAATTCTTTTTTGCAAGCAGGAATATTGGATAATTGCAAATGTGCTAAGGCGGTATACCAATGCGCTTGATCCAAATACAAGGTATTCGATCTGGTAATCAATGGAGCCATGGTTTTGATGGCTTGCGAAGCATTTTGGGTTTCCAATTGGCTGATACCGAGAGCGAGATATAGCCGAGAATCTTCGGGGTCTTTATTTAAAAGGTCTTGCAGGAGTGGGATGGCCTCTTGGAATTTTTTTTGTCTATAATAGCTTCCCGCATCAATCAACTGTTTGTCAGATTCCTGTGTGCTACGCTGATTGAAAGGGAGTGGAT
>CAYQRA010000208.1:0-9647 GCA_964419315.1 uncultured Saprospiraceae bacterium
TCATGCTGATGCGGACAGGGAGAGAATGGTGGATTACCAACCTATCGTTTACTCTTGCTTTATTGAGGAGAATCCACAACTAAATGGGGCGGGAGTCTTTGATCTAGAATGGATTTATCTCTTATCTCAAACGAATACCAGTACTACTGCCGACCAAGCTTTGGGAGGAAGTACCATCGGTGATTTGGTTTGGTTGGATTGTGATCAAGATGGAATCATAGATGCTGGTGAGGAAGGAATAAAGGATGTTCCTGTTACCCTCAGTGGTATAAATGTCTTTAACGAAATAATTGACGAAACAACATTGACCGACGAATTTGGTGCTTACGCTTTTAATAATTTAGAAGCTGGAGAATATCAAGTTACTTTTGGTTTACCGCTTACCGCCTCTGGTTTGGATTTTACCTTGCAAGAAGAAGGTATGGACATCGAAGTGGATAGCGACGTAAATCCAAGCACTGGAGTTACGGCGACTTTCGTTGTTGAAAATAATAAATTGGTCAATACGATTGATGGTGGTTTAAAGGATATCATAGCCCCGCAGCTCAATGGAGTTCCTGATGACCTGACCAGCGATTGTAATACGATTCCCGATCCACCAGTCATTTACACGGACATTACGGCTACGGATAATTGGAATCAAGATGTAGTGATCACCTTATCTACGAGTAGTACTCAAGGGATTACGGATGAATGTAGTCTTTATAATTACCTCATCATTCGTACTTGGAGTGCAGATGATGAATGTGGCAATTCTACTGCTGATGTCCAAATTATTACGGTAAAAGATATTCTACCTCCTACCTTAGTTGATATTCCTGATAATATTACCATTGATCCAGGTCAAGGAGAAGTCATTCCTCCAGTTGCGTCCGTAACAGCTACGGATGATTGTGATCCGAATGTAATGATTTCTATAAATGAAGAAGATATCCCTTCGCCGACTTGTGGATTTGTCAGAGTTCGCACTTGGACGGCAACCGATGCCTGTGGTAATCAAATAGCTGACCAACAAGAAATCACAGTATTGTCAATTGGTGGTGGCGGAAACGCTTCTTCTAATAGCCCCGTCTGTGGTGGTGATGACTTACTATTATTTGCGGATGGTGGAATGACTTATACTTGGACTGGCCCTGGAGGCTTTTCGTCCAATCTGCAAAATCCAATTATTAGCGCAGCGAATCCACTAAACGCTGGAAATTATACGGTAGAAATTAATGATGGCACTTGCACGGAGTCGATAGTTGTCAATGTTTCGGTTGCGGCCGAATTGGCGATCAATCCAAATATCATCGATGCAAGTTGTACGACCAAGGGAAGAATATTCCTTACCGTAAGTGGTGGTGCAAGTCCTTTCCTTTTTGATTGGGCAGACCTTCCAGGAAATAATGATCCTTTTAGTAGAACGAATTTGAATCCAGGAGTTTATAGCGTTACGGTTACAGATAATAATGGCTGTACTATTGTGAACGATAATGTAGAAGTGATCGACAATTGTGTTTGTATGGCGGATGCTGGAACGATTTCTCCAGAGTCGAACCTTTACTGTGCGACTGGCCAACAATTGATCGCAGCGATACCTGATGGAAATAGTATGGTTCCCAATGGCTTTAGTACGCTATATGTTTTGACTTCTGGTACGGGTTTGATCATAGAACAAGTCAATACCATTCCTCAATTTGTTGTCGATAATAATGGTTTTTATACCATCCATACTTTGGTTTTTGATCCGCTAACGCTTGATCCGACGATCAGCGTAGTGCCAGGAGTTACCTCTGGCTTTGATGTCAATAGCTTATTGATTCAAGGGGGAGGAAGTATTTGTGGAGGATTGGATGTAGCGGGCGCGCAAATCAACGTAAGTTCTGCGGTGGATGCTACGATTACGAGTACTTTCCCTGCTTCTTGCGGAATGGCTGATGGAACAGCTTTGCTCAGCCCGGCAACTTATTCTTATGCTTGGAGTGATGGCGGTGCAGGAGAATCTAGAAATGATTTGAGTGTAGGAACTTATACGGTAATCGCTAGCAATGTAGACGGTTGTACGAGTACTTTAAGTGTAGCAATTATCGACAATTGTGCCTGTGAAGAACCCGAAGTGATTGACCTCCTTACTTTTGGTTCCAATTGCGGACAAGCTTATGGCTCTGCGACCATAAACGTACAAGGAGATCCCGCCGATTATATTTTTTCTTGGATACCCAATAATGGTAGTCCAAATGCCACGAATAATAGCCGTACCGATTTGGTAGCAGGTGCTTATACCGTAAAAATTACCAATCCTATTTTTGCTGATTGTTCCACCGAAGTGAATCTAGTTATTGCGAATGAAGATGGTCCTCAAGTGACCAGCATCAATACGACTCCGGCTAATTGCGGGGCTTCAAATGGTAGTGCTACCATTCTGCCAGATATCCATACTTATGCTTGGGCCATTGATAATTTTCAAGGCAATATCCGAAATGATCTTCCTGCAGGAATTTATGAGGTTTATGTTTTTGACCAAACCGTTCCTCCTTGTCCTAGTGCGATCCTAGTAGAAATTTTAGAAGTCAATACGCTACAAATAGACCCGGTCGTAAATGCAGCACCAGACTGTAATCAATCCAATGGATCGGTGACTTTAAATGTATCGGGTGGAAGTGGGAGTTATACTTATAGCTGGGGTCCAGATGCTACTCGTACGGATTTATCTTCGGGGATTTACAACCTTACCGTTACGGATAATTCCAATGCTTGTACTCAAGCTGTCACCTTCACTTTGACGGATGCAGTAGCTGGTGCTCAAATCACGATGGCTCCGATATTTAATACCTTATGTGCTAGTTCGCAAGATGCCCAAATTTCTTACAACCTTGTTTTAGATCCTGGATTTGCAAGTCCAGAAAATGCTTTGATTTCTGATGGAGTCAATACTTATGCCACCACTGATTTATTAGGTGCAGGAGATTATTGTTTGTTGGTCTCCGATGCCAATGGTTGCTTGGCTGCTCAATCTTGTTTTCAAGTAGTGGAGCCTAGTCCGATTGTCGTAGATGTTTTAGTGAAAGATAAAGAATGTGCACTAGCGGGAAGTATTACACTTGATGTAAATGGAGGCAATGGCAATTATACCTTTGATTGGAATGATTTGGCTGGAGCAAATGATCCACAAAGTCGATCTGGTTTACAAGGTGGAACTTTTGGTGTAGTGATTACGGATGTCAATGGCTGTAGCCGAACGATCACTGGATTAAATGTCAATGACAACTGTCTTTTCAATTGTACCAATCCTAAAATTCTGAATACCTCGGTTGTTGAAGCTACTTGTGGAAATTCGGATGGATCTATTACTTTGGAGATGCAAGGCAATCCTAGTCAATTTAATTATACTTGGTCTCCAAACATTGGCTTTGGCGATGAAAATATCAAAAGAGCATTGCCTTCGGGCGTTTATGAGGTGACGGTTGCAGATGCAGGAGATCCTTCTTGTTTTGTCAGCAGAACAATCGTTCTTGGCAATAGCGATGGACCGCAAGCAACTTTGCTAAATTCAAGTCCCGCTTTTTGTGCTAGAGAAAATGGAGCGGCTGTTTTGGAACCTGTAAATTTTGTCTACGAATGGTGTAATGGTGTTTTTGGATTTAATCCAACCAACTTACCTGCTGGAAATTGTACCGTTACTATAACCGATCCTGCAACAGGTTGTACCAATATTATTGAAGTAGAAATACAAGAACTAAACTTGCTAGATGCGACCCCGATTATTGTAGTAGAGCCTGCCTGTAATCAAGCCAATGGTACGGTAGATTTTCAAATTGTAGGTGGAACTGGCAATTATGATATCCAATGGAGTGATGGTGGAGTAGGAGCTCCGAGGACTGGTTTGGCTGGAGGAGTTTATACCGTCACCGTAACGGATCTTGGACCAGATGCCTGTGTGACCACGACTACTTTTGCTTTAACAGAAATGGTAAACGCTGATGCACAAATCACCCTAAATCCTAGTTCTTCCCTTTTGGTTTCCTGTGCGGGTGATGCTGATGCAAGCGTTGATTTTCAAGTCAATTATGCTGCTGGATTTCAATTTCCTGCCGATACGATTATCACAGATGGCACTACAAATTATCAGAATGGAAATTTAGGAGTAGGTACTTATTGTATCCTTATCAACGATGCTGCTGGCTGTTTAGCTTCTGAAATTTGTTTTGAAATAGAAGAGCCGGAAAGTATTGATGTAGTAGCAGCAATCAGTCAACAAACTTGTACCGATGATGGTACTATTACTATTGTAGTAACGGGAGGTTCAGGAGGATTTACTTTCGACTGGGAAGATATTCCGGGCACCAATGATGGACAAAACCGTACCGGCCTCTTAGCAGGAATTTATAATCTGACGGTTACGGATATCAATACTTGTCAAGCGCAAGCGAAAAATTTGATTATAGTGGATGAATGTTTGGCTTGCCCAAATGTTGAAACGGTCACCGAAATAATTCCAGTCAATAGCCAGGACATCAATTGCTTTCAATTGGAATCTTGTTTTGACCAAACTTTAACGACTTATGTTTTATTAGATGGAACCACCAGTGGGGCTTCTAATTTAGGACTGTGGACACTTGATGCCAATGGTTGTTTGGAGTATAATTCTAATACTACTCCGGGGATGGATACCATCTGTGTAATTGCACAATTTGGGACCTTGAGTGATACCACTTGTTTTATTTACGATGTATTCGAGACGCCTTTGCAGATGCCGGAAAATGATATGCTTTATCTAACTACCATTGAATTAAATGCAGTTGATAGTTGTTTGGATGTTTCTGAAATTGGAGGTGTGTTTACCAGTTCTAGTGTTTTCGAAATGCCCATCAATGCAACGGGTGATTTGACGATCACTGGCAATTGTGTGACCTATACTCCTTTCGCGGGAAGCCTAGGTGATTTTATTGATACGATGACTGTGGTCGTTTGTAATGACCTTATTCCTTCTTGTGATACGACTGTAATTATTGTCTCGGTAGTATCAGGACCTTGCCAGAGTATTTATACTGGAGCAGATACCTTGATGGCGGATAGTTGCCAAGGTTTTGCCAGACTCTGTGTAGATATCCCCGTTATCAATTTCCAAGACTTTACTTTTGTCGACAATGGGATGGACTTTACGGGAACTTTTGAACCTTGTGTGGTGGATACCAGCTATCAATATGTAGCGGCTCCATTGGGAGCACCCGGATTTTTTGAATTGCTAGCATGGGAAGTCAACGGAGTGACTTATGATATTCCACTCTTTACAACGGTAGATCAATTGGCAGATTCTATGATGGTTTGGGATCCTGCAGGAAATTGGGAATTGTTTGGTTTTGTAATTGTAGGAGGTGCAGCCGGAAGTGATTATGGTGATTTGATCATCTCCTCTAGTGGAAGTCCAGCTGTTAATATTCCTGCACAGGTAATCAATGATGCCACGGCTTTATTGCTGGCACCCGGTACGCATAATTTAGTCATCACAGATACCGTAAATGTCTGTGTAGCCAACTTTGAAGTAGAAGTTGTTTGTGATACGATAATGACGCCGCCAGGCTTAGATACCTTATTGACTGTTGTTGTTGGCGAAACAGATACGATTTGCTTTCCCGGATTACTACCGATTATTTCTGTACAGAATCTTTGTCCAGATGACAATGATGGCAACTCCTTTGTCCAAGCTATTTTTGGAACCAATTGTATTGAATACAGTGGTGTTCTTCTAGGGCAAGATACCTTCTGTTTGGAATTATGCGATGGTGTAATTTGTGATACGAGTATTGTGGTCATTGATGTAATTCCAGAGACGGAGACTGTTCCAGTTCTTATCAATATTGGCATCACAGATACCTTCTGTCTCGATACCACCTTTTTCCAACATCCAATAGATACCGTTTATAATTTCTGCGAATCGGCTTCTGGTAATTTTGTTGATTTTGCATTGATTGATGGAACCGTTTGTATCGAATATACAGGACTAGCAGTGGGGTCGGAACAAGCTTGCTTAGTGCTCTGCGATACGGCCGGATTCTGCGATACCACTTTCTTGGCGGTCGGCGTCATTCAGACGACTACAGAAATTATAGATACGACCATATTTGTTATGGATTTTGATACCATCTGTTTGAATAGTTTTGAACTGATTGGAAGTGTCGATACTTTCTATAATTATTGTGATCGTGGATCGGGATTATTTGTAGAGTTTTTCCTTGACTCGGATAGTCTTTGTGTCGTTTATGAAGGAATTAGTCCGGGACTCGACTCTGCTTGTTTGGTAATCTGTGATGAATTTGGCATTTGTGATACGACGCTTTTATATGTCACGGCGATTCCTCAAATTGATAGTTTCCCTCCGGTCGCAATCAATGATACGGTGATGACGAGTAGTGCTACTGCCGTTGAAATTGAAATCCTATTTAATGATACCATCAATGGAAATTTACTCAACATCCTTATTCTCGATCAGCCATTGAATGGTACGGTTTCGAGCTCCGCCTTTAATTTGGTGTATTTGCCTGATCCGGGATTTTGTGATGGAGTAGATAGCTTTAAATATGCCATTCAAAACGAAGTTGGCTGGGATACGGCAACGGTGGTCATTGAGGTGATGTGTACCGATTTGAATATTTTCACGGGCTTTTCTCCGAATGGAGATAATACCAATGAGACTTGGACCATCCTTGGCATTGAGCGTTTCCCAGATAATACCGTCAAAGTTTACAACCGTTGGGGAAATCTGGTTTATGAAGAACTGGGCTATACTAATAATAATGGTTGGGATGGTTCTTGGAATGGCCAGCCTTTACCCGATGGGACTTACTTCTACATCGTCAGTGATGGAGAGGGACAGCAATTTAATGGATATTTACAAATACAACGATAGCAATTTAAGAAACGCATATTGGGAAGCCACTAGGTGTTTCTTTTTAAAATAAGCCAAGAACAAAAGCGCTCTTTATAGCCGGAATTAAGATTGGGGGGACTAATTCTTTTTTCTACGCTTTAAAGAGCCTTTTTTGTTTCCTTTCTTACTCCTTTCTCAAATTTCAATTTCTGGTAAAAGTTATAGCTGCTAAAAGCTCGTTTGTTTTCAAAGCAGATCAAAGCCCTAATTCCTGATAATCAGCAGTTAAAGGCATGATTTTTGTCTTTTTATAAGATAAGAAACGTTGAAAAAATACGTCCAATGGTTTACGTTTTATTTGCATGTCTAATGACTTGATTTTAAGTAAAATGTAAAACTTAGCTGTTGATAAAAGCAGTTTTAGGAGCGGATTTTATTTTTTATGCAGCGTAAAAAAACAGATTACAAATAATTTTTATGAGAAAATATACGCTTACACTACTAGTATTTTTGTTGCTAGGAATCCAAGCTTATGGACAGCAGGATCCTATGTTTACGAAGTATATGTTTAATAGCTTGGTTTTTAATCCAGCCTATGCAGGTAGCTACGAATATCTTTCTACTAGGGTTCTTTACAGAGATCAATGGTTAGGAATTGAAGGAGCACCAACGACGCAATCTATGACCGTACATGCACCCACAGGAGAGCGGGTTGGGTTGGGTTTCAGTGTGTTTAATGATAAAGTTGGATCTTCAGGTTCGACAACCTTAAATGCAGCTTATGCGTATCGAGTAGCCTTTGGACGAGGAAAATTATCTATAGGATTACAGGGAGGCGTTCAGAATTGGCGGTCGGATTGGACCAATTTGAAGTTTAAAGATCCACAGGGAATGGATAATGTATTTGCGGAAAATTTAAACCGTTGGATTCCGAATGTTGGCGCAGGACTTTATTATTATGCCCCTCGCTTTTATGTGGGCTTTTCGGTTCCTCGATTGGTCAATTTTGATTTGCAAAAAGATCGCCCTTCGGTCGCTACAGACGAATGGGCCAAACTATATCGGCACTTTTATTTTTCTGCAGGAGTCGTATTGCCTATTGCTCCAGGGATGATGTTTAAACCTTCCATTCTTGTAAAAAGTGTAGGCTTATTGGGTGACTTTAATTCCAGTCAAACATCCTCTTCTTCTATTGGTGCACCAACAGAATTTGATTTAGATTTATCAGTCTTGTTTTATGATGCATTGTGGGTCGGACTTTCTTTTCGATCTGCATTTGGCGCTCAAGCATTTGGTGGCGATAGTAGTACCGACTCTGCCGATATCTGGGCAGCTTATAATCTAAGAAATGGTTTGCGAATAGGTATCGCCTATGATTATACGCTTTCTGAGTTACAACAATTTAACGATGGATCTTTTGAGGTAATGCTTGGTTATGATTTCCATTTCAGTACCAAGAAGATCAACACACCACGATATTTCTAATGGACCTTTCGATTAAGGCCTTAATAACGCTAAGGGCTTTGTCATGAATTTGGCAAAGCCTTTTTTGTTTTTCTTAAGAATGGTCACGGTCTAAGATCTCCTTTTAGTCGGCCGATTCACTTTTGTTATTTTGATCTTATATTATGTTTTTATTTAAGATAAAAATGATTACTTTAGCGTAAAGAGACGAGAAAATTACTGAATTTATTTTCTGTCAATGAGCCACATTTTATATCCTGTAGTAGCATATCTTATTCAATCCCTGTCGTAAGTATTTTGTTCTTTAGTTTTACACCAATGGTGTTCATTCTATTTATTGGAAGGGCTTGATCCAAATACAACTATTTTTTATCTATAAGCCTGTATAGAAGCGCTTATTCTACTCTCGCTTTTAATAAGCCAGAACCAGCGTATCGTTTTATAAGTACAGGTAAGATACTCATCCCAACAACCGTGGAGTCAGTGCTAAGTCTTATCTTAGTGGCTGGCTCTTTTTTTACTTCCTAAACGCTAAATTTAAATACTCTGCTTCTTTCCGAATGCGCAAAATAATACATATCGATATGGACGCCTTTTTTGCTTCAGTGGAGCAAAGAGATCATCCTGAGTTGCGCGGTAAACCTGTGGCAGTTGGAGGGTCAAGTAAGCGAGGAGTAGTAGCGGCAGCGAGTTATGAAGCGCGTAAGTATGGGGTGCGTTCTGCGATGCCTAGTATTACGGCATCGCGCAAATGTCCGGGTTTGATTTTTGTAAAATCTCGATTTGATGTATACAAGGAAGTCTCTCAACAGATTCGAGAAATATTTTTGGAATATACCGATTTGGTCGAACCACTTTCTTTGGATGAAGCTTTTTTGGATGTGACGGAAAATAAAATAGAGATGCCTTCTGCTACGATTATTGCGGAGCAGATTCGAAAAAAAATATGGGAGCGAACTCAGTTGACTGCCTCCGCAGGAGTCTCTTTTAATAAATTTTTAGCAAAGATCGCTTCGGATATCAATAAGCCCAATGGCATCAAAGTGATCACCCCAGAAGAAGCCATTCCTTTTTTGGAAAGCCTTCCGGTCAAAAAGTTTTTTGGAGTTGGAAAAGTCACGGCGGACAAAATGCACCGCATGGGAATTCGGACAGGTGGAGACTTGAAAAGATTTTCAGAAATTGACTTGGTCAAACGTTTTGGGAAAGTTGGTCGTTTTTATTTTAGAATAGTAAGAGCTGATGATCAACGCCCTGTCAATCCCAATCGCATTCGAAAATCGATTGGTGCCGAAAATACTTTCTCGGAAGACCTAGATACCTTGGCAGGCAT
>CAYQRA010000209.1:0-9642 GCA_964419315.1 uncultured Saprospiraceae bacterium
ATTATAAAAAAGCCATGCTCCTACTACAACATTCGGAGTATAAAGATTTGATCAACAATCTGATCTCCAAAACCTTACTCCTGAAAATTTACTTTGAGCTAGAAGAATTTGACTTACTCGAATCTCATCTGGACAGTCTTCATCATTTTATCCGAAGAAGAGAGGTGAGTGATTATCACAGAACCAACTACCTCAACATCATTCGCTTGGTTCGTAAATTGGTAGCCTTGGAAGCCGGCAAGAGCAAACGCAAAAAACTTCGCCAGGAAATTGAAGCTACAGAAATCCTTTCTGAGCGGGAATGGCTTTTGCAGCGAATAGCTTGAGGCTGATTGGCATCAAGAAAAGAGACAAAAGCGAGGTGGTATTTAGATGATTTCACTCTTGACATGAAAGAAAAGTAAGGGCTATCTGGAAGGTAGCCCCTACCTTGTTTTAACTCTTGGTATTTAGAGCCTTTCCTCTTGAGAAATATTAAGAGCTACCTTTCAGATAGCTCTTAATTTGTTTTAAGATCACTGACCTATTTTCACCAAGTTGATGACATTCAGCTTGAGACCTAAAGCTATTTTAAAAGTAATGTCAAGCAAAACACAATCGTTTTGTATCTTACCATTTTAGCTGATTAAAAACTTAACTGCCATCACCACACGCTCCTTCCCCGCAAAAATCCTACTCTTCGGAGAATACACCATCATCAAAGGTGGACAAGCTTTGGCCATGCCACTCGCTGCCTATAGCGGACATTGGGCGCTGGCAAAGCCAGCGCAAGCGGCCACCAAGCTCCAACAAAATCTAAGTGCGCTCTGCCAATATTTGGAAGACCTTGAAGCCTCGAAGCAATTATTGGCTCCACTCCAATTAAGTGCCTTTCGGAAAGACTTGCAGGCTGGATGGTATTTTGCATCTTCGATTCCGGGAGGCTATGGTGCAGGAAGTTCAGGGGCTTTGTGTGCAGCAATTTATGATCGCTATGGAGTAGCAGAAGGAGCTAGCGAAGACTTGGTACACTTAAAAAAAGTCTTGGCTCAGATAGAAAGTTTTTTTCATGGGGCTAGTTCTGGAACCGATCCATTGGTTTCTTTTTTGCGAAGGGCGGTGCATTTATTTTCTGCGGAGCATTTGGAGGAAGTAGACTTACCTGTTCGTTCCGGAGATGATCCCTTTTTATTTTTGCTGGATACTCAGAAAGCTAGAAAGACGGAGCCTTTGGTACAAGTTTTTCTGAAGCAATGTGAGGATCAAGATTTTGTTGAGCAAGCTTTAAAACCTTTGCTTCAACTTAACCAGGAAGCGATAGCAGCTTACCGCCGAGGAGATTGGGAAATACTGAGGAGTACTTATCAGCAAATCAGTCAATTGCAATTCGACTATTTTGGAAATATGATTCCGGAGGCTTTTCGAAAAGTATGGAAAAAAGGTTTGGTTGATAAAAAGTATTATTTCAAACTTTGTGGAGCGGGAGGAGGTGGATTTATTTTGGGAATCGGTAAAGACTGGGGGGAAGTAAAAAAGACTTTTGGAAGTCAAGTTCAGCTCCTGCATTAAAAGCTAAAAGATTCTGAAATAACATTGTTAGGTTGGCGAAAATTCGCTTCTTTAGTTTACTTTTTTTCACTCACCAAAACAAAAGCTGGCGGAATATTAATGGGTACAAAATTGACATCTACATTTCCAAAAACCCTTTTGTACATTTTTCTAACCAATAGCGAATAATGCAATTGCACATAAAGACCTCCTTCTGCTAAATGATCGCGAGAAGTTTCTACAATTTTATACGATAAATCATCGGGAAGAGAAACGAATGGGATCGCAGAAATGATATAATCTACTTTATTCTTTAAGTTATTTTTCTCTAGGTATTCTCCTATTTTTTCTGCCGAATCAGGTACGACAATCAGGCGATCGTCTTTGATATTATAGAGCAATTCACAGAAAGCTTCATTGACTTCGAAGACCAGTAATTTTGCATCTGGTCGCATGCCTTTTAGAATATGCTTGGTAATGACCCCATCACCAGCTCCCAGTTCAATAATGACATTTGCTGTTGAAAAATCAATAAAACTCACCATTTCCTTGCATACAAATTTAGAGCTAGGAGTAAGTGTTCCTATCGTTTTTATATTCTTTATCCCCTCTTTAAAAAATTCAATGGTCTTCATCTGTATTCTTTTTTGGAACTCAGAACCTAATTGAGCAGAAGATTCTTTTCAAATGGCAAGCTAATATGAGCTTTTTTATTCCTAAAACAAAGAAGCAAACCACTTTTAATCCCCCTAGCACAAAATAAGCTTCGTTCTTAGACAAATCTTGTAGACAACTAGAAAAAAGAATAAAACTTGTGTCAGACTATTGAGATAAGCGGCTAAAAAACTCTTACTAAGTTTGCCAAAACACCTGTATTGACCTTGCGGAGTTTCGCATTTTTTTTCCTTTCTTGCCCCAAATACAGGATCTAGCTCACTCGTTTAATCCTATTTTTTCTAGTTAAAACATCCTAAAGGAAACTCCATTTCCTAAGAAGATATTGTTCTCGAATCTTTTATCCCCCCGTATTTGAAAGGTAGTTGACTAAGTCTGGATATACTTGAGTAAACAATCGAAGATCACTTCTATTGACTCTTTTCCCATTGATGTAGGGAGCAATAAAAGCATCCGTAAGTCCTTTGGTCAATAACTCTTTTTTCAACTCCTCTGCCGATTGAAATGTTTTATAAAGGCCAACACTGTACCTGTAAATATCCTGATCCATTCTGGATTCTACCATCGGATCAGAATAATTTAAAATAATGTCACTCACATAATTTTGGCGAATAGCCGCTACCTGTACTTTATAAGACAAGCCTGCAATTGATTTTTTGTAGTACTCTCCTCTAGAATCTTTTAAGCTAGACTGTACCCTTGGGGCTTGCATTCTTATCGCCAAAGGCAAACCTTCTGTATTAGAAAAACTCAGGTCTAGTCTGCGATTAAAGTTTTGGCCATTGGCATTGTTTAATTCCGAAAGTTGTCTGGCTATTGGATAATTCGAACCCGACCCAACAACAAAAACATTGGAGGGTTTCACGCCATTATCGACCAAATATTCCGCTGCTTTTTCAGCTCTTTTTACAGAAAAGAAAAGATCAAATTGTGCAGGACTACTTCCGTCAAAATGGCTATTCAGTTGTAGCTTCAATTGTGGATACTGTATCATTAGTCTAGCCACCCGATTCAATTCTTTCAAATTATTCAGCGTCAACACATTCTCATCTGAACCAAAGTACAGAGGAGGAAATTCATAAGATTGGATTTCTTCCGGATCGAAGGTCGGTTGATTGATATCAATGCCACCGGAATTATTTGGTAGGTCTGGAGTAGTAATAACTACCCCCCCTTCTGACTGTGCTCTTTTATATGCTGGTACTAAATGAAAACATACGGGCTTCAATTCTTTTCTTTGTTCATTTTGATACCCCTTAAAATAAGCAACAAAAACATCTCGCTCTCCCAATCCATCTTTTCGAGAAGAAGAAAAGAAAGCTTTAAGGCCATCTTTAGACAATCGAAAAAAAGCATCCTCCCCAGCAGAATTGATCGGAACACCCATATTGACCGGAGTAGACCAACTTTGGGTATTGTCATCATATCTTGCTTTAAAAACATCTAGTCCACCAATGCCTTTGGTTCCATTGGAACTAAAATAAAGTGTCCGACCATCTTTGGAAAGAAAAGGACTGCGCTCATCATAAGCACTATTTATTTGAGCGCCCAGATTTTTGGGCAAACTCCATTCTCCATTGGAAAAAACCGTGATGTAAAGATCACTCCCGCCATATCCTCCACTGCGAAAACTCGAAAATAATAAGATGGTATCTTTAAAAAAGAAAAGATCTCGATCGCCTTCCGCTCCGATAGTTGGCCCCTTAAAAGCCGAAGGAAAAAGACTTTGCTCGGTCTTCCTAAAACTATCCACCAATATTTCCCCGGAGTAATAATTGAGTCCTTTGAAAAAATACATCACCGATCCGGTCTCACTAAAATCAAGGATAACATCATTTCTCGTAGAATTCAGGAGCGAACCAAAAGCACTAGTTGCCGTCCATTCTCCATTGACTACCACCGACGAATACATGTCTGAACGATAATTGCCATACAAGTCATCCACAAAGCCTTTTTCATCTCTTTTATTACCACTTGCACCACGGCGAGCAGAGGAAAAATAAATTTTACTATCGTAATTGGGACTTAAGATGGGCGCAAATTCATCATAGACTGTATTGACTTTGTCTCCCATATTTTCTACAACCGCCACTTCTTCCTGACTACTCATGCGGATCGCCGTTGCACACCTTCGAATATCATCTTTTACTCCTTCTCTAAATTTTTCTCCTTGCTTCGTCTGTCGTAAATATTCTTTGTAAAATTTGATTGCATTAGAGAAGTCCAGCTCTGCGTGATAAGTCTTCGCTAAATAATAATAAGCTAAGGGATCAATTTTCTTTTCGTTGGAAATAACAAACTGGAGGTACCTTCTAGCATTGCTTACATTATTGGTGTGATAGTAGCAAATCCCCACCATTTGTTTTATTTCTTCATCTGCAGGTTTAAGTCTTTGGTATTTCAAAAACAGGTTTAGGGACTCTGGATATTTTCCTTTTTCAAAAAAATTAGTGGCGTCCATTTTCAATTGTTTGGGATTGGTCTGTGTGATACCACTTCCCAAAAACAATAGAAGGAAAAAGAAAACCAAAAAGGGTTTTAGCTTCATGTGTTAAAAAATTGCTGCAAACTATTTAAGTAAAAACAAGAACCCTTTCAACAAGAGTTGCTTATGGTCAATTAGATCGCCTGCTGGTGATCGAAGCCCTCCAGATAATCGCCTACCCGACGAAGGAAGGAACCGCCAAGGAAGCCATCGACTACTCGGTGATCATAAGAGAGTGATAAATACATGAGGTGCCGAATAGCAATAACATCTCCATATTCTGTTTCCAAAACTGCTGGTTTTTTACGAATGGCACCAGTAGCCATAATCGCTACTTGCGGTTGATTAATGATGGGGGTTCCCATTACATTACCGAAAGTTCCAACATTAGTCATAGTGAAAGTCCCGCCTTGGATATCTTCTGGTTTGAGTTTATTGGCTCTAGCTCGTGTTGCCAAATCATTGACCGATTCGGTGAGGCCAAGTAGGTTTAGTCGATCTGCATTTTTAATCACTGGAACGATGAGGTTACCAGAAGGCAATGCTGCAGCCATTCCTACATTAATATCTTTCTTGACAATGATATTTGTACCATCTACAGATATATTGATCATTGGAAAATCTTTAATTCCTTTTACCATTGCTTCGATAAGAATCGGGGTGAAAGTAATTTTCTGATTATAGCGTTTTTGAAAATCCACTTTGACTTTATTTCTCCAATTGACAATATTGGTCATGTCTACTTCCACAAAAGAAGTAACGTGTGGCGAAGTGTGTTTGGAATGGACCATATGGTCTGCGATTAATCTTCGCATACGATCCATTTCAATAATTTCTACGTTGCCTCCAATATTAGTTGCACTTGGTGCTGGAGCAGAGGCAGTTTTTTTCGCAACTGCTGGTTGAGCAACAGTTGTTGCAGCAACGTTAGTTCCTCGGTTGGCAAGGTAGGCCAACATGTCTTTCTTAGTCACTCTTCCATTTTGGCCGGTACCTAGAATCGCATCCAATTCTTCTGCACTGACCTTCTCTTTTTGGGCCATATTTTTCACCAAGGGAGAATAAAAGCGGTTGCTTTTAGGGGAGGTTCCATTATTTCCAACCGCAATTGGAGCGGCGGCGGCAGAAACAGCTACAGGTTCTGGTTGACTTTCAACTTTGGTTGCAGGAGCCTTACCATTGGAAGTAGAAATATCTGCACTGGCTGGAGCAGGATTCGTTGCAGGAGCTTCTCCTTCTGTAGCAATTATAGCGATCACTTTACCTATTTCCACCACATCTTCTTCTTTGAACAAGATCTGACTAATCACACCAGTGGTAGGGGAAGGAACTTCCGAATCAACCTTATCTGTGGCAATTTCAAGAATGGTTTCATCCGCTTCAACAGAATCTCCAACTTGTTTGACCCATTTGAGGATGGTAGCTTCCATGATGCTTTCTCCCATCTTGGGCATTATCAGTTCTACTTGCGCCATAATTTGGATTGGTTTTTTTTATTATTTGGTTAAGAAGCTCGAAAATCAGTCCTATTCCTACCCTAATCCTTTCCCTTCTCTAATGGCCGACAAAATTACAGCAATTATCCCTCTAATAAAAATTTTCGAATCATATTTAGTGCTTGATTGCCGGTATATTCGATATTCTTCAAACGATCTTTCCCAAGTATAAATTGGCGAGTTTTCACTCTTTTGCCATCTCCTACTGCCAACCAAGTCGTTCCAACTGGTTTTTCAGGTGTTCCTCCCCCCGGCCCCGCTATTCCGGAAACAGCTACTGCAAGCCCTACATCCAAGGTTTTTAACGCTCCAGCGACCATTTCTGTTACAGTATTTTCACTAACCGCTCCATATTTCTCTAAGGTTTCTGGTTTTACTCCTAATTGTTTGATTTTAAGTTCATTAGAGTAGGCAACTATACTTCCTTGAAAATATCGGGAGGCGCCTGGTATGGCCGTAATTTGATGGGCAATATAGCCACCGGTACAACTTTCTGCGGTTCCTAGGCTTTTTCCATTTTCTACGAGCATTCTACCCACCACTTCCGACAACTTTTCACTACCATAGCCAAAGATAAGATGTGGTAATAACTCTTTTAATTCGGCAACTTTAGCATCGAGTAAGCGATCCAATTCATCAGCATTATCACCAGTAGCGGACAGCCTAAGTCTCACGATTCCTAAACCGGGGAGATAGGCCAATTTGAGATTTTCCGGTAATTGAGATTCAAAATCCTCAATCATCGCTGCGATGCGGGATTCGCCTTCCCCTACCGTGAGTATGGTTCGGTGAGCGATCGGTTTACTCGGAAAAAAGGCCTTTACTTTGGGCAATACTTCATTGGTCATGAGGTATTTCATTTCATAAGGAACACCCGGCATTGAGACCACTACTTTCCCATTCTTTTCCATCCACATTCCGGGGGCAGTTCCCATTTTATTGGTCAAAATTTCGGCATTGGCTGGCATAAAGCATTGCTCTTTGTGTGCCGGTGTGGTCGAACGTCCGAATTTTTCAAAAAAGCTAAGAATTCTTTCCCAAGTTGGATCATGGAAAACTAGTTCTACCCCAAAAAATTCTGCCAAGGTTTTCTTGGTGATGTCATCCTTGGTAGGACCTAAACCTCCAGTAATCAAAACTAAATCAGCTCGATCTAAAGCATTTTTAACGCCTGTGGTGATCGCTTCATGATCGTCACTTAGGGAGACGATCTCTCTCACTTTGATTCCTTGCAGATTGAGTTGAGTCGCCATCCAGGCCGAATTGGTGTCGATAATCTGGCCGATGAGAATTTCATCTCCTATGGTAAGAAGTATTGCTTGCATATATTTTTTTTTGGCTAAAACTCGGATTGTTTAATGTGTAGTATAACGATCCTTTTGCACTTATGGTTTTAAGAATTTTGGCAAACTTTTGCAAGATGGATTTAGTGCAAAAATTTTATTTCTTTTATTCCAAACACCTCTTGTCCTTGCTCGTGTACAATTTTTAATTTTCCATTGGGATCAAGGCCTATGATTTCCCCATAAAATATAGATCCATCCGGTCTTTGGTAGCTCGCTTTTTCTTGATATCTATACAGCTTTTGGAGATAGTCCTTGTCTAATAAATCCTTAGATCCCTTTTTTAATTGTAAATATCTTTTCTCTATGCAACTAAAAAGTGTCAAAAGTAGGTCTTTTAGAAGATAGTCTTTTTGGGTTTCGAGAGAGAGAGAAGTTGGATTGGGAAGATTGTCGCCAAAGATACGTTGATTGACATTTAGCCCCAACCCTACGACAGAAGCTTTTATCTTATGGGAAGAAATGCTATTCTGAATTAGAATCCCGGCAATTTTGCGATCTTTGACGTACAAATCATTGGACCATTTGATTTTTAGTCCATCGGGAATAAAACGGGCAAAAAAGTCGTAAACCCCTAAAGAAATAGCTTGATTGAGGTAAAATTGCTGTCGAGGAAGAAGGAAATGGGGATAAAGAATAATGCTTAAAGTAAGGTTCTTTTCCGGTGTACTTTCCCAAATACTGCCAATCTGACCTCTACCCTGTGCTTGATTATCCGTCGATATGACAGTTCCTTCACTTGGATTGCTTTTTGATATTAAATCTAGGGCATACCTGTTGGTAGAATCCAACTCCGGAAAGTGAAGGTGAACTTTACCTACGAAAAGAGGGTTTTCTATAGTATTCAATCGAAGATATTTACTAGTTTTGATGGTTATTTCTGAACATTTACCGTTTAAAACTAATTTACTTAATGCATAGTAGCTTATCAAGCGGAATTATTCAGCGTTTTCCTATTTGACAATTTGAAAATTTCCTCTATTAATTATCTGATTTATCAGTAGCCCAGGAAAGTTATTTCAAACCCGTCTAGCGGAACTACCAGATAGAATCGGAAAAAACAAAATAATTCAGTTCCGTCACTCTTGTAAAAAATAAAATTTGAATTCACAAAATCAAGCTAAAGAACAAGATCTTTCTACCGAAGCCTTAAATGATTTGATCATTGATAGCATTCAGGACATCAAAGGTAAAAATATTTTAAAATTAGACCTTCGAGGGCTGGACGATGCACCAACTGATTTTTTCATCATTGCAGATGGAGATTCGAATACACAAGTAAGCGCCATTGCCAATAATGTGTATGGCCGTATGAAAAAGGAAGGCAATCTACTGCCCTCTCACCATGAAGGTCAACAGAACGGGCGATGGGTCTTGATGGATTATTTTACAACAGTAGTGCATATTTTTTATAAGGAAACCAGAGAATTTTATGAACTGGAAGACTTGTGGAGCGATGCTCAAATAACAGAATACCAGAGTTTTTAGTTAACTCATAAGATATTTGGGAACATCCGTCGATAATTGTCAACGGTTCCCTTCATTTTTCGTTGTATTGGTATGGAGCTATTCTTCATCGTTACAACGTAATCAATCACACAATGGAAAATAAAGAAAATAATGGGATGCCTTCAGGTCCAAAATTCAATTCCTATTGGATATATGGTCTACTCGCTGTTTTTCTGATCGGCTTAAATTTTTATAGCCTAACCAGTAACACAACAGAGCCTATCGACCTTCGCGACTTTAATAGTATGGTCAGAAATGGCGATATCAAAAAAGTAGCAGTCATCAATAAAGAATATGCTCATGTATTCATCAAGGAGGATCGACTCGATAAATATCCCAATGCTGCGATTAGCAAGTTTAGCCAAACGGATCCTCATTTCAAATTTCAAATCTTATCCCCAGAAACTTTTGAAAAGTCTTTGGCGAAGATTCAGGAAGAAGAGGACATTCCACGTAGCGAACAAATTTACATCACTCCAGAAACCAAACACAATTGGTTAGCCCCTTTGCTCAACTGGATTTTACCAATCATCATCATCATTGCCATCTGGGTATTCATCATGCGCAGAGTGGGTGGTGCAGGTGGCGGCCCCGGTGCCCAGATTTT